>JBARSG010000436.1:0-1633 GCA_049644625.1 Desulfobacterales bacterium
ATACCTAAACGTTATAGTATCCATGTTAACGGCCCATGGTGTATCACTTTTGAGTGGGAAGAGGGTGAGGCACTAAGGGTCGATCTTGAACAATATCACTTAGGTGAAGTCATGGGAGAGTATTTTGTTAAGCGTCCTTTAAAACGTCCACCGGTTCATCCCGGTGAGATTTTGCGTGAAGATGTGCTTCCAACCCTTGCTCTGTCAGTAAGCGAAGCTGCGAGACGTCTCGGTATTTCTCGACAGCAGTTACACCGCGTTTTAGCCTGTACTCATCCAATTACAACGGATATGGCGCTTAGGATTGGCAAGTTTGCCGGCAATGGGCCAGGCCTCTGGCTGCGCATGCAGCAAGCATATGATTTGTGGCATGCTGAGCATAGGATGAAGGACGAGCTATCTAAGATTGAAACAGTTGCATCAACTGAATCCAGCGCCCAAGCGGGCTGATAGGGACGGCGTAAACGCCGCCCCAGAGCCGCAGCGTTATAATTGGAGATCATATTTGAGTAATAAGACCCAGGAATGGATAAAGGCAAAGAAAAAGTATCGCCTCTCTGATACACATATTCAAATGGCAAGGGAACTTGGGATGAATCCCAAGAAATTTGGAAGCCTTGCAAATCACAAGCAAGAGAAATGGAAAGCACCATTGCCTGATTTTATCGAAGATCTCTACTATAAAAAATTCAGGAAAGAGCAGCCAGATGTTATAAAAAAATTGAAGTGACACTAATGACATGCAACTTCTCACTGGCCTTCTTAAGCAGGTTACCAGCCCATAGCAATATAGGAATTTATCATGAAAATCGCTCTCAACTACGTGTCTGTTTCAATTTCAGGCGACTATTACCAAGTCAGCTTTGACGCGAAAGAAGAAGATGGAACTGATGAGATTACAGATGACCCTTATTTCTTAATACAGCGGCAGTTTGAGATGCCTGATGGCGGAAAAGTTTATATAGAATCACATGATGAAAATTATATCGGCCATTTCCTCGTAAACAGAGCAACTCTTCAAATGGACAAAATTCACCTTGAGCTTAAAAGGCCTAAATATTCGAACATAGAGATATCTTTCAAGGCTACAGAAAAAGACTTTAAAGAACTCCACAGCGCCCTGAAAACAATGATTCCAAGCATCAATGTAAAATTATAACCTCGGCGTGCAAGGGACGGCGCAAACCTCGCGCCGCCCCTGACGCCGGGTCGTTAGCCAATAAATAAAAACAGGAGTTAAAAATGGTACGGCTATCTGAAATAAAAAAGGAAATTGAAGAATTGCCTAAACAGGAATATATCAATTTGAGGCAGTGGTTTGCTGAAAAGGACTGGGAAATATGGGATAAGCAAATTAAAGAGGACTCAAATTCAGGAAAATTAGACTTCTTAACCAAAGAAGCTCTGCAGGAAAAAAAGGACAAAGGGGGGTTGAATTTAGGCGTTTCTTTTTTCATTTGTTTGGATGTGACTTCCGCCACGTCCCTAAATTTATAAGTTTCTCTGATAGATGGGTGGAGTCTTATAATTTTAGGGGCGTCCCCCTGATCCTCAAAATTGATCAGATGTTGATAGGTGATCTTTTTAACTGACCGTATTCTTTGAGATTTCAGGAAGGCTTTAAATTCATTCA
>JBARSG010000437.1:0-3342 GCA_049644625.1 Desulfobacterales bacterium
ATATCTAAGTTATTACTGGTGATTACCACATCAATTGTTCTTGCATCTATAATTAATCAGGTGCATCCCCACTCGATATGGACTTAATCCCAGCGGCTTTTAGCTGTGAAACAAACCTGTCTTCAAAGGATCGCCGAACCTTTTCATTTTCTTTGTATGTTATCCCAATTACCAGAATGTTCGATACCGGTTTTCCACGGTGGTCTTCATCCACCCATGTGTGGGTTAGCTTGGCGCCCGCACAGGCAAAAGGTTGACATAGGGTAGACAAAAAAAATGAGCAAAAAGAGGCTATCAATCTTTTCAAGGCTCTCCATATGTTCATTGTCGTCTCCAAGGGGATTAGGTGATTTACAAATAAAATATTTAGTGATGCACTATCGAATGTGCAAATATGTTGACATTTATTGTTAAATGTTTATAAATTTACACATGAAGCCAGAAAAAACCCAAAAGGAGAGAGTCCTTGATCTTGTAAAAAGGCTGGGGGTAGTTCGTACCCGGGATCTATCTGACAGAGGCCTTCACCACGAATCACTTCGGAGACTTTGTAAGGATGGGGTACTGATTAAAACCGGTCGGGGACTTTACGAACTTGCAGATGCAGACGTTACCGAACATCACAGCCTGGCTCTTATCGGAAAAAAGATTCCCAACGCAGTTGTATGCCTACTTTCCGCTTTACAGTTTCATGATATTGGCACCCAGAGTCCCTCTAAAGTATGGATTGCGATTGATCGAAGAGCTGGAAAACCAAAGATGGATTATCCACCTGTAAGAATTGTCAGGTTCACAGGCCATGCCCTTGATGACGGCATCGAAACGCACAGTATTGAAGGAGTCACGGTTAAAATCTACAATCCAGCCAAAACCGTGGCAGATTGTTTTAAGTACAGAAATAAAATCGGTCTAGATGTAGCTCTGGAAGCTCTGCGCGAATGTCTGAGGGAACAGCGTTGTACGAATGATGAGCTCTGGCATTATGCAAAGGTGTGCAGGGTAGCGAATGTCATGAGACCTTATCTGGAGGCTGTAGTTTAGGGCTATAATGAAAAATATAGATCACTTTTGACCTTTTTTGGATGGCTATGCTGTTTTCATATGAAGGTCAATTGTTTTGAAAGATTTATTGCATATAGATAAACAAATTAAAACTATTTCTAATGAGTTAGATGCGATAGATGCATATTCCGACCGATCCCGAACACTCATTCCGATTGATCCCGGACGGTGATTCCGATCAATCCCGGACACCGATTCCGGAGCATCCCGGACAAAAATCATACATAAAGTATTATTGAAAGCGGCGCTGGCTAATAACCATTAAACTCGTCGGCTATCTTTTATCTTAGCATCAATTATTGAGGAGGAACTAGGCGACCAAGAGGTTAACCATGCGAAAAATCCGAGAAGTTTTGAGGTAAAAAATAACAAGTCTAAGGATTTTTTTGAAATACTATTTAACTTAAACGATTCTTTTTGGGGTCAAAAAGAATCGTTTAAGACAATTTTAAGCCCTGTTTTAAACCTCTTTTCTTGTTATTATAGTTGGTTACAGCGGCCCGACCCCGAATGGCGAATGGGAGAATGGGAGGATTAAGATATGAGCGAACACTGTAAGGAAGTTCTTGTCTTTAGCGAACGATTCGGCAGTCACAGTTATGGACCCAATCACCCTTTGAAGTCGGAAAGGCTCCGAATAACCATGGATTTAATCGGTGCCTATGGGTTATTCGATCACCCTGAGATACCATGGGTGGAAGCCCGGGAGGCTGATGAACAAGACGTGCGCCTGGTCCACGATTCCGAATACCTGGAAGTCCTCCGTCAGGCCAATACCGGCCAGGCGCCGGCACAATCAGGGCACTATGGCTTGGGGAGCGGTGACAACCCGGTATTTTCAGGATTATATGACTGGTCCCTGCTGGTCACCGGAGCGACGTTGGAATGCATTCGCCAGGTCAGATATGAGAATCGCCGGATCGCATTCAATATTGCCGGTGGGTTGCATCATGCGTTATCCGCCCGAGCCTCCGGGTTCTGTTACTTAAATGATCCGGCCATCGGAATTGCCCGAATGGTTCAGGATGGTTTGCGCGTTGTTTACCTGGATTTAGACGTACATCACGGTGACGGCGTTGAAGCGGTTTTTTATAACACTGACCAGGTGTTGACCATTTCCATTCATCAACACGGTCACACCCTTTTCCCGGGCACCGGATTCCCCGAAGAAATGGGGCAAGGGCCGGGCCGTGGTTTTGCCGTCAACGTACCTCTGGCTCCCGGCACCGATGATGATTTGTATCTCCGGGTGTTTAAAGAAACGGTTCCGCCCTTGGTGCGTGCCTTTGCCCCTGATGTACTGGTAACCCAGCTGGGGGTGGACACCTTTACAACCGATCCCCTGGCTTCGCTGAACCTTACGAGAGAAGGTTTTTGCAAGCTGATTCGAGAGATCAAGTCCTGGGGACTTCATTGGGTTGCACTGGGCGGCGGCGGATATAACATAATGAACGTTGCACGGGCGTGGACCTCGGCCTGGGCGATAATGAAAGGGGTTGAGCTGTCCGACGACCTGCCGGACGACTTTGTAAGCAAGCACCGACACTTGCTGGGGAAAAACCTAAAACTTTCGGAACAGGCGCCTTTGATCAGCTCCGTCAGCCGGGAAACCGCTCAACGGACCCGCCAACTGGCCGATTCGGTTGTCGCCTGGATTAAGGAAAATATTTTTCCGCTGGTGGGTGCCTGAAACCGGAGTCCCTGTCCAACAGGGCGAGGTTTTGCCTGACGGGAGAGCTTCGCAGTCGGTCGGCGTCCCGGTCATATCAGGCTGTAAGCAAACTTTTCAAAAATGAACGCCGGCCTCAACATCTTTTTTAATGAGTGTTAACGCTTTTAAGGGGTCCATGGCGCTTCGATACGGCTCGTCATCATTGGTAAGCGCTTCATAACAATCAATGAACCCTATGATTTGAGCAGGCTATGATATTTGACTCAACCGGTTCGGATACCCGCTGCTGTCCGGTTTTTCTTGATGCTGCAAGACTGCAATTTTGATTTTCTTGCTCTTGAAATTATAGGTGCTCAAAATATTATGGCCGATTACGGTATGTCGCGGCATTTGATAAAATTCTTCAAGGGAATTCTTATCAACGACTTCTTTAGACAGTTCATTTAAACAATAATTTTGAAGCCATGTCAGACATATCTCAGGATTTCCGGTCGGCTGATATCCTGGGAGTCCCACGAGCGATCAAAGGATTTGACAAGTCAGATTTTTGTGAGGTAATCTCAATGTATCCATATTTTGATGTTTCGGCCCGCTGCCATATCTTATAT
>JBARSG010000438.1:0-13631 GCA_049644625.1 Desulfobacterales bacterium
GTCCGATATTTTGTAACATTTAACCTGTACAAGCCGGCCTATGTCTCGGAGAAAACAAACTAAAAGTTTTGCAACAAAATAGACAAATTTTACAATTAATGTGCTAAAATATGAGAAATTTAAGAAAGAGAGGACTGTGAAATGAAATTTTTTATAGCTGAACAAAATATAGGAGACGATGCCACAAAGGAGCAGGCTGAAAAATTGATTGAACTTTTGAAAGAAAAGGGTTGGGATGTTGAATATGGAATCGGGAGAAATGTGGCAATCGACGTTTCTGAGTTCGGACAGGAGGAAAAGATTCAGGAGGCCTTCGCAGATGATTTTATGCTTTGTATATCTGAACTGGAAAAATGATCCGATTGACGTAATATCTCTTGACCGGGCAAAGAAAATGATCGATATAAAATTAAACCGTAAGCCGTTCGCAATTTACATTTCAAAGAAAAAGGCACGGCAGGTTGTTGAATGTAGCGCCGGCACGATAAGAAAAATCGGGACAGAATCCGGGGATCACATCGTGTTATAAAATTCCATGTCACGATCGACCTTCAGGGAGACGTGGAAAGAGATTGGAATTATGTTTCAAACTGCCATAGAAGAGAAATACACGGATGGGCAGATCATCTTCAAGGAGGGAAGTTCCGGAGACTGGATCTACGTAATTGAATCCGGCGCCGTAGAGATTTCCAAAAATATAGGCGGGGAAAAGGTAATAATGGTGGTACTAAAGCCCGGAGAAATTATCGGGGAGCTGGGTTTTATCACCAAAACCCCACGTACCGCCACCGCCACCGCCATCGGCGATACAACTGTAGGAATCATCGACCCTATTTTTTTTGAACAGGAGTTTAACAAACTGTCCCCCGGTTTCCAGGCAGTTCTGACCAGCCTTGCCGCACGCCTCAAAAAGACTACCGAGAGTGCCTGTCTCATCAGAAAAACCCTCCATAACCACAAGTGATTTCTTTCTGATTAATATTTTTTCTTGAAATTCATTTATTTTTTACCCGTATTGACTTGTGGTATCCCTTTTGGTATCGAAACGGCAATTAAAAAAAAATCCATTAAAGGAAAATGAAAGTCATGGAAAAAACATTATCTATTATCAAGCCGGACGGGGTTGCCCGAGGACTGATCGGCGAAGTTATTAAACGATTGGAAAGCAACGGACTCAAGATCATTACCATGAAAATGTTGAAATTGACCAAAGCCCAAACAGAAAGTTTTTATGCGGTGCACAAAGAAAGGCCATTTTTTCAAAGTCTGACATATTTCATGACATCCGGGCCTATTTTGGTTATGGTTCTTGAGGGAGAAGATGCCATAGCCAGATACCGTGACATAATGGGCGCCACCGATTACAGGGAAGCGGCTCAAGGGACCATTCGGAGGGATTTTGCAACGGATATTGAAAAAAATATCGTGCACGGCTCAGATTCCCCAGAGACCGCCGCCTTTGAAATAGGATTCTTTTTCAACAGCTATGAAGTTAACGGCTGATGTTCAAAAGAATCCATTTTGACAACATCACTATAGTGTTGCACCAACCACGACATCCTGAAAATATCGGGTCCGTTGCCCGTGCCATGTGCAACATGGGTTTCAGTCGGCTTGTGGTCATCGACCCCCCAAACTACGACCGGAATAAAATCCTGAAATTGGCGACTCATGCCGCCTCAGATCTGGTTGATAAAACTAGCATTTTCACAGATCTTAAGGACGCACTTTCCCATTTTAATTATGTTGTCGGTGCTACGGCGCGGCTGGGAGGACAGCGGCAGGTCGTGAACACTCCTTCTAAACTGGCTCAAAAGCTGGTTCCCATTTCCATTGAGAATCGTATCGCCATCCTATTTGGCCCGGAAGACAGGGGGCTTTCCAACGAGGACATCCGGAATTGTCATGGGCTTGTAAATATCCCCACAGCCGAATTTTCATCCCTGAATCTGGCCCAGGCCGTAATGATTATATGCTATGAAATTTTTACTGCCGGTCTTGAAAAAAATATGGAATCCGCTCCTCGTCTTGCCAATCGGCATGAACTCGATGGGATGTATGATCAACTCAAAGATATACTGGTCAGAATAAGTTATATCAACCCTGAAAATCCGGATTACTGGATCAACAAGTTACGTCAATTTTTTTCCAGGCTTCAGCTTCGTGCCAAAGAGGTCAGTATTATCCGCGGGATATGCAGGCAGATCGACTGGCATGGAAAGAAGTGCTATGAGGATGGGCAGAGGATAAGGCAAAATCGTGCAACGCGAGAGCATAAAGAATTTTGATAAATAAGATTTTCAAAAAGGAGACCTATGAGATTAGTCAGATTTGGTCAAAAGGGGAACATCAAGCCGGGGCTGTGGAAAGACGGCAAAATCGTCGACTTGAGAGAAATCTTTCCTCAGATTCCTGATATAAACGAAACATTTTTCAGAGAGGGATGGCTTGAAAAGGTTGCCGGGGTTAAGAATTCGGGCCAAAAAATCGAGACGCGGATTGCAAGCCCGATTCATCGTCCGTCCAAGATCATCTGTCTTGGAAAAAATTACGCCGAACATGCCAAAGAAGGAGGCTTTGAAAATCCTGAAAAACCGCTGATATTCTGCAAAACGCCGAATGCCTTGAGTGGACCTTATGACCCCATAATACTTCCCAGAAGCAGCGGCCAGGTGGACTGGGAGGTGGAGCTTGCCGTAATCATTGGAAAAGAAGGAAAAAGAATTAATGAAACAGATGCATTCGATTACATCGCAGGATTTACTGTCATGAATGATGTGTCCGGGCGCGAGGCTCAGTTTTCCGATTCCCAATGGTTCAGGGGGAAATCCTTTGACAGCTTTGCGCCGGCCGGTCCTTTCATTGTTACTCCGGATGAGATTGACGATGTCAATAACCTGAGGCTGACCGCTGTGGTAGATGGCGAAATCATGCAGGACGGAAATACCCGGGATATGATTTTCGACATTCCTGCCATAATAGAAAACATTAGCGAGGATATCACCCTTATTCCGGGCGACATAATTTCAACCGGAACGCCTGCCGGAGTCGGAATATTCCGGGATCCGCCGGTAGTTTTAAAACCGGGAAACGTGGTCGAATGCTGTATTGAACAGATCGGCGCCATTATCAATAAAGTGGTAAATGAGTAAATTGTAACACCGGAAGTTTTCCGGCTCAATATTTCGAATCAGCATATTCCACCCACCCCCCGGTCATTACCAGAGCACGGTCAAAGTCGGAAATTGAAAAAGATACCTCTAACTGGTGTTCTTCAGCTGTTATGAAAAAGATATTTTTTTCAAGATTGGTTTCAAGATAGGTTTCTTTGTCGGCAAAGTCTCTGAAGATACGGTCCATGGTTTCGGCCGGAAGTTCCACTGCCATCATACCGCAGTTAAACATGTTCTGTCTGAAAATTCTGGCAAAACTTTCTGCGATGACCAGGTTAATGTTGTTCACCTCAAGCGCCCATGCGGCATGTTCTCTGGAAGACCCGCATCCGAAGTTTGTCCTTGTGATGATAACGCTCTTTTCTTGAATATCAATTCGGGGCATGAATCCGTCGAGCTTGATATCTTCTAAAAGATAGGGCTCAAGTGCCTGCTTGGAAATCTCAGAAAGATATTTCGCCGGAATAATTTCGTCGGTGTTGATATCGTTTCTATCAAGAAAGAGTACTTTTCCGCTGAAATTTTTCATGATGTAACCTTTAATGAATTTGATTTGTTACGAATTCATCAACCTTTGAAAAGTCTCGAATTTGTGATGTAACCCGTGATGGCTGTCGCTGCCGCTGTAGCAGGACTTACAAGGTGCACCATACCTCCTTTGCCCATGCGTCCGTTGAAATTTCTGTTTGTTGTGGATGCACAGACTTCGCCTTGGGCTAATACGCCGTTGCTCATGCCCAAACAGGCCCCACATGTGGGATTTGTAACGCAGAATCCGGCATCCAAAAATATTTTCAGAATCCCTTCCTCCATTGCCTGGCGGTAGATCTTTGGTGTGGCCGGAGAAACAATGCCCCGCACGGAATCGCTGATCTTTTGGCCGGTAAGCTCATGGGCGGCAACCCTGAGATCTTCGATTCTTCCATTAGTACATGAGCCTATGTAGACCTGGTCCACCTTTATAGCTTCCATTTCCTTGACCGGTTTTACCTGATCGGGCTTATATCCAAAGGTAACCAGAGGTTCCAGGCGACTTACATCATGCTCAATCACCTGGTCATACCGGGCGTCAGAATCGGAAGAGAACCGGCTAAAATCATCAAGAGCTGTTTTTTTATCGGAATATTCATTTTCAATGAACTCCCATAAATATTCAACGGTGGTTATGTCAGGAAGGCAGATCCCCGAGGTTGCACCGGCTTCAACAGCCATATTGCACAGCGTCATCCTCGATTCCATGGTCATGGCATCCACAATCGGCCCGGTAAATTCCAGGACTTTGTTGGTGGCGCCGTTAACCCCCAGGCGGCCGATTACGGACAGAATCACATCCTTGGCCAAAACACCTTCAGGCATCTGGCCGCTGATGTTTATTTTAATGGTTGAAGGATAGTGAAAGGCGCAGACGCCTTTAAGAATTCCCACCTCAAGATCCGTGGTCCCGACTCCGGCGGCAAATGCACCGAATGCGCCATGGGTACAGGTATGAGAATCACCCATGATTACCGTAAAACCCGGGCGCACAAATCCCTTTTCAGGGAAAAGCACATGGCAGATCCCGTTTCTGCCGATATCAAAAAAATCAAGAATATTGTGGCGCCTGGCCCAATCCCTGAGAATTTTACCCTGCTCGGCGGTCTTTGAGTCTTTTGCCGGAGTAACATGATCGATAACCGCCTTGATTTTATCCGTGTCAAAAACACGGTCCTTGTTGCGGCTCACCAGATCATTGATTGCCATGGGTGTTGTAATCTCATGACAGAATACCGCGTCCAGTCGGATCACATGAATATCTTCTGCCGGGTTGTCAACATGGTGGGCATCAAAAATTTTTTCGGCAATGGTTTTTCCCATTTATTCCCCTTTTCATCCGAGACCTTTTTTCAAAGGTCTCAATCTGTGTCTGTTTTCAGCACGGATAAAAATGCGGACTGGGGGATCATTACCTGACCCACCATCTTCATCCGTTTTTTTCCTTTTTTCTGTTTTTCAAGGAGTTTACGTTTTCGGGTTATGTCACCGCCATAACATTTTGCCGTGACGTCCTTTCTAAACGCCGAAACCGTTTTGCGGGCAATAATATTACCGCCGATAGCACCCTGGATGGCTATTTTAAACATCTGTCGCGGAATTTCATCCCGCAGTTTATCACACGCACGCCTTGCCCGTTCAACCGCTCTGTCCCGATGGACCAACTGGGAAAGCGCGTCAACACGATCCCCGTTGATCAGAATGTCCACCTTGACAAGGTCGGTCTCCCTGAAATCTATCAATTCGTAGTCAAAAGATCCATACCCCTGGGTAACAGACTTAAGCTTGTCGTAAAAATCATAAACAACTTCGGCGAGGGGAAGTTCAAATATCATCTCCAACCGGTTATTGGTCAAATACTGATAATTCTTATTAATCCCTCTTCGATCCAGGCAGAGCTTCATAACCGTCCCCATATACCGATCCGGTATTATAATGGAGGCCCGTATAAACGGCTCTTTTGTGCATTCAATCTTTGTAGGATCCGGGTATAGGGCCGGATTGTCGATAGTTAATGTGGAGCCGTCATTCATGACGATCTTGTATCTGACCGAAGGCGCCGTGAGTATCAAAGAAAGATCGTATTCACGTTCAAGACGCTCCTGGACAACCTCAAGATGGAGTAGCCCCAGAAAGCCGCAGCGGAACCCAAAACCCAGAGCCACGGACGTATCTTTTTCATAAATAAGGGACGAATCGTTTAGTTTCAGTTTTTCCAGGCCCGTAGCCAGCTCCTCGTAGCCATCAGAGGCAACCGGGTAAATCGAAGAAAAAACCACGGGTTTTGCTTCCTTGAATCCGAACATGGGCATTTCACAGGGACGGTCTTTTAAGGTAATGGTATCCCCGCATCGGGTGTCGCTGACCGTCTTTATGCCTGCGATCATATAGCCCACCTGGCCTGCTGAAATTTCTTTCTGTGGTATACGGTTGATCTGAAATATCCCGACTTCCTCAACCTTATAAACGGCCTTATTTGACATAAAAGTAATCAGATCTTTTGGCTTTACTCTTCCCTGAAAGACCCGAAAGTGAACAATGGTCCCCCGAAAAGGATCATAGTGGGAGTCAAAAATCAAAGCTTTAAAGGGCGCATCCGGGTCTCCTGTGGGGGGCGGCAGACAATTTACGATACCCTCAAGTACGTTTTCGATGCCGATGCCTTCCTTGGCTGATGTGAGTATTGCAGTTTCCGGATCAAGCCCCAAGTCTTCTTTTATCTGTTTTTTTACCCGCTCAACATCAGCCGACGGCAAATCTATTTTATTGATTACGGGTATAATTTCAAGGTCATGTTCCAGGGCAAGATAAAGGTTGGCCAGGGTCTGAGCTTCCACTCCCTGGCTGGCATCTATCAAAAGCAATGCCCCTTCGCAAGAAGCAAGTGCCCGGGAAACTTCATAAGTAAAATCTACGTGTCCGGGCGTATCTATGAGATTCAGGGAATAGGTCTGATTATTTTTTGATGTATAGGGCAGGCAAATGGTCTGGCTTTTTATGGTAATGCCGCGTTCCCGTTCGATGTCCATGGTGTCTAACATCTGATCTTTAAAATCCCGGTCCATAACCACATTGGTCATCTGTATCAGGCGATCGGAAAGCGTGGATTTGCCGTGATCAATATGTGCTACGATGCTGAAATTTCGTATATTTTTCATCATTGCTTATAATATCTCTTTTGAACAATCATCCAAAAGTCTGTTGACACAATCTTGCTTTGGAATTATAATAATGTTTTATGAACAGATTCACGCTCCGGTTCTCCGGCGATTATTAATATATAAAAGTAAAGAGAACGCCTTTTATCAAATTGTTGTTAAATGTGTCAACCCCGGCACTTAAGAAGCGGTAATTGGACTTAGAGGCTTCACCCCAGTTAATATATAAAAACAAGGCCATGGTCAAAAAAAAGATGGATGAACTCGTTTTAATTGTCGACGACGATGTTGAGATAAAAGATTCGATGCACGAATTTATAACGAGGTCGGGATACAATTCCATAACGGCTTCCAGTGCGGAAGAAGCACTCGAATTATTAAAATCGAACCATGTGAATGTAGCCATAACCGACATAATGCTGCCCGGTAAGGATGGTCTTCAACTCACCGACATTATGAAACAAAATCATGATATAGATGTCATTGTAATGACGGGTTACAGCAGCGAATATTCTTATGAAGAAGTTATAACCAAAGGCGCCAGCGATCTTATCTTTAAACCTTTTCGTTTCGAAGAACTGTTGCTAAGATTAAAAAAAGTATTAAAAAATCGGCAAGTAATCAAGGATCGTGCCCGGGTAGTCGACAAACTGGAGAAACTCGCAATAACAGACGGTCTCACAACACTGTATAATTTAAGGCATTTTTATAAGCAGCTCGAAGTAGAAATTGGCCGGTGCAGCCGCTACGGCCATTCACTTGCACTTTTGCTTTTGGACATTGATAATTTCAAGATATATAATGATTCATACGGCCATCTTGAAGGCGATAAAGTGCTGGTCAGGCTTAGCCAGATTATTAAATCATGCCTCAGAACAATGGATTCCGCTTACAGATATGGCGGAGAGGAGTTTACGGTTATCTTGCCGGAAACAAAAGGTGAAGAGGCAAAAAACGTTGCCAACAGGATAAAGAGAGCTGTGGAGTTAGAGCGTTTTTTGCCGGAACCCGATAAAGTGGTAACCATAACCATAAGTATCGGTCTTACCGAATATTTTAAAAAAGAGCAATTATCAACATTTATCAAAAGAGCCGACCAGGCCATGTATAATTCAAAAGCCAAAGGCCGAAATAGAATCTCCTCCCTCTTTGTTGAACTCTGAACCTCTGAACCTCTGAACCCTGAACCTTGATCATTTATCATTGGTTACTTGTCATTCGTCATTCGATATTCGTCATTCGATATTCATCATTCGATATTCATAATTCATCACTTTTCACTGACCCCCGATCTAATAATCAATTGTTAATTATTAATTGTTAACCATTGATTATCAACCATTATTTATTCAACCCTGAACCTCTGAATCCCTACACCCCCCTTCTCATAGAGACAGATCTACCATCCTTTGAACCGCTTTTAGTGCGGGCCGCTGTATGTTTTCCTGCACCTTGACCTCCCCTCCCATTAATTCCAGGCTCCTGACAATATCATGGAGGGTGATTTTTTTCATATCCGGGCATTCCATGGCACTGGAAGCCGGATAAAAATCTTTTTCAGGATTTGCTTTTTTCAGAGAATAAAGCAACCCCACCTCAGTTCCGACAATAAAAGTTCTATTTTTGGATTCCCTGGCGAACCGGATCATTCCCGAAGTGCTAAAAACATGATCCGCCAGGGCAAGAACTTCCGGCCGGCATTCGGGATGGGCCATAAAAACAGCATCAGGATATTTCTGTTTCACTTTTTTGACATCTTCCCGGGTTAATAAATCGTGAACCGGGCAATATCCATTCCAGACATGAACCTTCTTGCTCGTATGAGAAGCTGTATACCTGGCGAGGTTTCGGTCGGGAACCATTAATACCTCTTCAGCATCCAGACTGTTTGCAACTTCTATGGCATTGGCCGAAGTGCAACATATGGTTGAAAGTGCCTTTACCGCTGCAGTTGAGTTAACATAGGTTACAACCGGCATGGGAGAAAGTTTATCCAGCCTGGCTTTAAGGGCTTCCGGTGTTACCATATCAGCCATGGGACATCCGGCATCTTTACGGGGCAAGAGCACTGTCTTGTCCGGAGACAGGATTGAAGCGGTTTCGGCCATAAAATGCACACCGCAAAAGACGATGATCTTGGCATCGGTTTGGGCTGCCTTGATGCTCAGTTCCAGTGAATCACCGCAAAGATCCGCAATATCCTGGATTTCAGGAGGCTGGTAGTTATGTGCAAGCATAATCGCGTTTCTTTTTTTTAACAAACTTCTTATCTTTTCCTTCATTCTTAAGTTCCTTAATAGCCTCTATTTGCCAATCATTTCTTTGCTGCTTGTATACTTATTGCTCGTCAAGATGCAATACCTCAATACCCTGAGGTATTTTAAAATTGAACAGGGATTCATCGAGTTTCTGTTTAAACTGAATGTCCCTGAACTCGATTCGTGTTTCATCCTCGTATGAGTTATAGGTAACAATTTTAACCACTTCAAAAGTCTTTGTTGAAACAAACAGATATATACTCGATACATCGAGTGTTTTTTCTCTGGGTAAAAGTTTCAACACATGGTTATCATCTTCAGCTTTTTTTTCGAGAAGAATACGGAATTTCTTCTTTACCGACTCCATATCTGAAAGAAAACTGAATCCTTTACCGTCCTCGAAAAAAGAAGGAGCCTTGCCCACCATGACCTGGTTGTCTTCCGGTCTGTATATCCATAACGTATTGCCATTCGTTATTATGGTTTGACGGTCGGGTGTCTCATACTCCCATCTCATTTTGTCGGGACGTTTGAAAAAGGCTTTCCCCGATGCGCTATCTGTTATTTCCATGGCTTTTATTGTTGAAGCTTGAAAAAAAAAGGCCGAAAAGCCTGAAACCGCATACCGTGTTTCAACCTTCTTCATGATATCATACGGAGTTAAATCCGATACATTCGGCGTTACATTTAATTTCTGAGAAGAATCCTGGCCTAATACCGCCTGGCTAAAGAAAAAGCAAATAAACAAAATTAGAGCACCTTTATATTTCATTAAAAGATCTCCTAAAATAATTGAAAAACCATTAAATAAAACCACGAATGAACACAAATACACACGAATCTAAAAACAACAACGTACCATAATTTTAGGCAGTTTAGGCACCCCAGTTAAATGGCTTTCAGATTTAACGGGGCAGGTTTTAGATCATTTTAGGCATTTCTTCAGCTAAGGCATAACCCCATATTTTTTTAGCTTTTTATGAAGGGTTTTTCTGGTTATGCCCAGACGCCGTGCCGCTTCGCTCTTGTTGTCGGCGGCAGATTCCAGAGTGCGCAAAATAGCTGCTTTCTCAACCTGCTCAAGGGATATATTATTATCTTTTTCGACAAAAACAGGCAAAGGTTCATCGGGTTGCCGGGATAAATTTTGTATGATCGTAAAATCTGTATCATCGAGGTAATCTGTGCGAGCAAGCACGACAGCTCTTTCAACCGCATTCATCAGTTCTCGAACATTGCCGGGCCAGTCATACCGTATAAGTCGATCCATTGCAACGGGAGTGAATCCTTTTATCTCTTTTCGGTTCTTTACAGCAAACATTTCCAGAAAATGCTGGGCAAGCAACGGGATGTCCTCTATTCTTTTTCTTAAGGGGGGGATTTCCAGGCTGACAACATTTAGCCGATAGTAAAGATCTTCACGGAAAACCCCTTGAGCCTTAAGCTCCGGAAGATTTTTGTTTGTAGCCGCAATTACTCTTACATCCACTTTGATCACCTTTTCTCCGCCAACACGGGTAAATTCTCTTTCCTGTAACACACGAAGCAGCTTTACCTGCATGGTCAGGGGCATTTCACTGACCTCGTCAAGGAACAGGCTCCCGCCGTGGGCCTGATAAAAACGGCCTTCCTTCCTGCGGTCAGCACCGGTGAACGCCCCTTTTTCATGTCCGAACAGCTCTGATTCAAGAAGCGTTTCAGTAATGGC
This sequence comes from Desulfobacterales bacterium, assembly GCA_049644625.1. GTDB lineage: Bacteria > Desulfobacterota > Desulfobacteria > Desulfobacterales > UBA11574 > S5133MH16. The sequence continues at coordinate 10,829 of JBARSG010000438.1, forward strand.
GGCACAGTTGATCTTGATAAAAGGCCCGTCTTTTCTGGGACTGTTAAAATGGATTACCCCTGCGATTAATTCCTTACCCGTACCGGATTCGCCGGTAATCATAACGGTTGCTTCGGAGGGAGCCACATGAGCTACTGTTTCCAGAAGGTTTAACATGGCCGGGCTGCGACCAATGATATTCCGCATGTCGAAATGTTTCCCGAGATTTTCCTTTAAAATCCGGTTTTCCTCTTTGAGTCGGATGTGCTCCATGGCCCTTTCAAGAGTAATACGCAGCTTGTCGAAATCGAGCGGTTTTGTAAGATAATCATAAGCCCCTTTTTTTAGGGCCTCAATAGCGGTTTCAACAGATGAATAGGCAGTCATTATAGTTACCGGTATGGCAGGGTTGAACGCTTTAATCCTCTCAAGGGCTTCGAGGCCTGAAACCTTCAGCATTCTTACATCCATCAAGACCATGTCAAAGGGGCGTTCTTGGACCTTCTCCATAGCGGTTGAGCCGTCATCCGCCTCAAAAGCATTATATCCCCATCCCCCAATAAGGGCTCGCAACATGGTTCGATGGGTGCTGTCATCATCAACTATCAATACAGACGGTTTGTTTTTCATGAGTCTTCCATGGCTTATTTGTAAATTTGTGCATTTTGTTGCAAAAAAAGTTTGATCACACCACGAAGTACACGAAGATTATATATTTTATTCTTCTTTTCCTTCGTGATCTTCGTGGTAAAAATAAACCCTATCTTTTTCGGTTCCGGTTTGTCCGGCTTAAGCATGACGGTCTCGTAAAAAGTCCGATTTAGACGGTTTCGTAAAAAGTTCAAATTCAAGGCGTGCAAATTTTGTAATCATGAGGCGTACTTTTCGTACGTTGAATGATTACGAAATGCAGTACAACGCAGAAGTTGGACTTTTTACGAGACCGTCAAGGATTTGTAATGCCTATTTATGAATACGAGCACTTAAAAAAACCATGCTCACTGGGTAGAGTGTTTGATATAAAGCAGTCGATTCACGAAAAATCGTTGATGCAATGCCCCAACTGCGGCGGGCCGGTACGCAAACTTATTTCTCGCATCAATATCAGCGCACCTAAGACAAACAGCGAACTGCGCGACCTTGGTTTTACCAAGCTTGTAAAGAGAGATGACGGCGTTTATGAGAATGTAACGGCTCGTGATGGTGATAGTCGCATGGTCATCCGGGGTAAACCCGAAACCCTGCCGGATTTGAAAAAAACGATAAGAGATTAGTCCGCATTTAGAGAAAGCATGCACATAAAACTGTGCATCATGCCCAGATTAATGTGCTTATTTGAAAATAACTTAATAAATTTCTTCCCCTCGCATCTATCCAATCTGCTTCAATAAAAGTTTTTTTTAAAATTTAAAAAATAAATTAAGAATCCCCATTAGACAAGGATTCTCTTATAGATAGAGGCATTAAACGTTCTAACTACCAACTTTTGATCTCGCATTTAATTCCCATAATTTATTCCTGGCATGATTCTTGGAGGAGCTTTTCCTGAATCGGGACGGGAATTCCCTTTAAACCGTTTTGCGTTTCTATCAACAAACCATTAATCAAAAGGAGGAAAAAATGACAAAAACAAAAAGGTTGGTATTCTTGTGCATTTCAGTTGCAATTGTTATGGTTTTCATTGGGCCGGTATGGGCTACAGACGCAGGAAAGATCAATTTGAACAAAGCAACAGTAGAAGAGCTAATTCAACTCAAAGGGATAGGTCAAAAATACGCAGAAAGGATCGTAGAATTCCGTGAGAAAAACGGACCTTTCAAAAAAACGGAAGATCTAATGAATGTTCCGGGTATCGGTCCCAAGATCTGGGAATCGAACAAAGACCGGATTGTTGTGGAATAATAGTATGAAATCTGCGTAGTCAACCATTCCATATATGTGTGTGGTTGACTACGCACACAACATTATGGGGATCCTTTTATTGAAGATCATAGTGGATTATCGCGAGAAGGCATCCGGGCTTATCGATTTACTTAAAAATGAAGGCGGTTTATTGAGGTAAAGAAGGTCTCTCACGGCGATTATATTATTAATGAAACAATAACCATAGAACGAAAAACTGCCAAGAATTTTCTCATATCGATCATTGACGGTCGGTTAATTAACCAACTTTCAAAGCTGAAAAAATTTTGTACGAATCCGATTCTTATTATTGAAGGCAATCCTTACAGATATAATTTTTTATTAAAATCTTCAAACACTGATATTCGAGCTAACCGGTTTGACAACCAGATTCGACTTACAGCAGGGGATTTAAATTTATAGCGGCATAGCCTCGTTTTATAAAATCGTGAAACGATTTTATTTTGATTTTATTTTTTGCTTGACACACCCCACCAAAATATGTTCAACTGCTGAACACTCAAAAGATGAACGTCCACCCATTAAATTAATATAGAAAAAATATAGATTACAGGATATTAATCAAGAAAGCTTAATGTAATCCACTAAGCGGAGCCTTGTGCTCAGACAAGATACCTAACACAACCCATATTACAATATCAAATAGCCCTCCAGCAGTCCGTAAGAAATATCGCACAAAATTATGGATAATAAAGATATTCGCACACTGAAATTTCTTGAAGAGATTGACAACAATCACACCCCAAGCCAGCGGGATCTATCCAGAAAGCTAGATGTTTCTCTTGGCCTTGTTAACTCGTTTATCAGAAGACTTGTCCATAAGGGATACTTAAAGATCACGACTGTTCCTAAAAATCGAGTCAAATATATCCTTACACCAAAAGGGGCCACAGAGAAGGCA
>JBARSG010000439.1:0-9024 GCA_049644625.1 Desulfobacterales bacterium
CAAAAAAACAAAAAGCAGCTTATCAACAGATGATTTTCAGATATAAGATGAGCAACAACTGTGCCAGGAGGAGATAATTCGGATAAATATTAATAAATAACTATTATATCATATACATAGACAAGTATTTGTTGCCATGACCGAAAATTTTTTAAGATTTGATTTCACGGGGCTATTGCGCCAGTTTGGCACATGTGCTATACACAGCGGGTAAATCAGTAATTCCATAACGATTTGTGCCATTTTGGAATAGTCCCTTTTGGAACAGCGACCTGAATATAACTCCGGTACTTAGGGGCTTTGCCCCGCCTGCCATTGCAAGGCACGAGCGGGCAGGCCCAATTGGAATAATGGAGTAATGGCCCCGGTGAAATAGAAAAAAGTTTCACGGGGTAAAAATGATGGCATAAACCAAGAGCTATTAAAAGATCTTTGATTTCTAACAATTGTAGAATTTCCGAGACGTTAAATTAGAATTGTTGGGAAGGATATATGGATGCATAATCAAATAATTATTATCGATGATGATCTCGATTTCCTAGAAATTATCAAGGGGCATTTGCAAAAATCCGGTTTTAAAAACATACACACCGAAGATAATCCCATGAAAGCGGCGTCTCTTTTTGAAGAGGGGAAGGTTTTCGATATTGCGCTGGTCGATATGACCATGCCGGAAATGGACGGGCTGGAACTGCTTGAAATAATAAAAAACATAAGTCCGAGAACCGAATGCATTATGGCCACCGCCGTTAACGAGGCCAGAATTGCAGTGGAATGTCTGAAGAAAGGTGCTTATGACTATCTTGTAAAGCCTGTCTCCCAGGGGGACCTGATATTTTCCATGAAACGAGCCATGGAAAAAAAACGCCTGCTTGATATTCTGGATATTGAAAAGAGCCGAACGTTGCCCCAACTGGTGAACAAAAAACCTTTCAAACCGATTATAACCCGGTCTCAAAAAGTTCTAAAAGTTTTAAAGGAGGCGGAATTGCATGCCGGCAGTGATGTTCCTCTTTTAATTACCGGTGAGAGCGGAACGGGTAAGGAACTTCTGGCATGGGCAATTCATGCTGCGAGCCCCAGATCAAAATTTCCCTTTACACCCGTCAACATGGCCTCGCTCACCGGCAGCCTATTTGAAGCTGAATTTTTCGGTCACACAAAAGGCGCTTTTACCGGCGCTCAAAATGGTCGCGCCGGCTATCTGGAATACACAAACCGCGGTACCATGTTTTTAGATGAGATCGGTAATCTCCCGATTGATCTGCAGGGTAAGCTGTTGCGCGTTTTACAGGATGGAGAATACCTTAAACTGGGGACCAATATTCATCGGAGAGCGGATGTCCGCTTCATCGCGGCGACCAACGAAAATTTGGAAAAGCTGATGGCCAAAAGAGTTTTTCGCAAAGATTTATATTACCGTATCCGGGGGGGATGGCTTCATCTGCCTTCCTTGAGAGAAAGAAAAGAGGATATTCCGCTGTTGGCCGGTAAATTTTTACAAGATTACGGCAGTTCCGGTAAAAATCAAAACATTGAAGAAGAGACCCTGTGTCTGCTTATGGAGTATGACTATCCCGGGAATGTCAGAGAACTCAGATCGATCATACAGTCGGCTGTAAATCTGGCACAGGGAAAGCCCATTTCACCAAATTTTCTTCCCGAGAATTTAAGAAAGCGCAAATCAATATCAACGTGTCTGATCCGTCCTATGTCAGAAGATATTGCACCCCTTGCACAAATTGAACAATCCCACATTATCCGGGCCTATAAACTGACGGGCCGGAATAAATCCCAAACCGCCCGGATTCTTGGAATAGGCCTGAACACGCTTCGAAGAAAGCTCAAATCGTATGGAATGATGTAATAGTGGATTGATGCCTGCCTGTGCCCACCTACCTGCCGCACTTGGCTTGGCTCAGACAGATCCGTACCAAGACAGAGGTATAAAACCTAAAATCTGCATTAACTTTTTTCGAAAGAGATAAATTTGCTATCAATACATAAAAAAACCTCCCGCCTCTTTACCGGCGGAAGGTTTTTTGTCATTGTTTTATTATGGATCCAGCCACGGCATTATTGCCGATCAGGTCTTCAGAAAAGTCTTTACAAACTTGGCCCAGTTTTTCCCTTCAAGTTCTTGAGAAATGTCTTCAACCGAGAGACCACCATCTGCGGCCACCCGCAAATCGTCATTGGCCATGGCAAAGAGCTTTTCCCTTTCCCCATGGATAAAATTACGGGCCTCCTTGTCGTAATAGAGTCCTTTTAAGTTTTTACGCAGCCTGGTTGGCTCAATAGTAAATAACCACCCCTTTTCATAGGGAGATTCGTTGACCAGATCAGGTTGATGTCGCAGGGTATGGTTCACATTGGCTACTATGCCATCCATTGGAGAGAGTAGTTTGGCAACTTCTCCATTGCGCCTGACTTGAAATCCCACTTTTCCCTGTTTTACTTCCTGGCCGATATTCGGTAATTCAACCCTCGCGAGTTTTCCGATAAGTTTTTGGGCAAAATCATCCAGCCCCACTCGAACACGCCCGCCATATTCCGGTTTGGCCCATGTGTGGCCATCGTGATAATAGAAATCTTCCGCCAGTTCAAAACCGCTTTCCTGGCTTCGGGCATGCACCGGAAGAGCCTCTGCCTGAAGGCGCTCCTGCATCATCTGGTCAAAAGAGCAGGTGCCGCACTCATAAGCGCTGGGGCATATCTTGCGGCCCACTTCCCCGGTTATCATATAACGACATTTGCGCCGATTTGCAGGAAGCTGCATCATTTTGTCCACCCAAGTTTCGGTAAATTTATCAGGTGTTGCTGCAACCGGTTGTATTGCAACTTTTTCCTTATACCGGGCAACCCTATCTTGCATACCATGCTCGTATACACAGGTGGAGCAATCAAAGTTGTGATCGCACAGTTTATAGGAAACAACCCTGGCTTCCATCCATACACATTTCTTCTTGCCTGGCGGAACAATTTTCATTGATTCTCTGATTTTCCTGGCTTCCATTTTATTTCCTCCTTTTTTATAATAATTAATCTGTTTTATTTTTCATCTTTTATTGTTCTAAAAAGCAAAGGGTGTGCCAATGTCTAATAAAACACGGATTAACTATTATAACTGTTTGTTTTATATAGAATAATAATTTTCCGACCGCTTAGAGTTAAGGGTAAACCCATAGAACATATTGCCGAAATATTCGGCAAAAGTTATTTGCCAAATCACGAAACTATTCATAAGTCCTTATTTACTCAATGAATTTATGAATTGCCGAAAAAAAAGACAGGCTGTAAAATATTTCGGCACTTATTAAGAAGATTGCTGGAGGAATTTTTTAAGATACCATTGAAAAAGCTCAAAACAGGTGGGGCAAAAGTCGGGTTGTTTTAAATCCGTATCCTCAATCCGGACTGAGGAATACATAACACAACGCCGATCCCTGCAATGGGTCATACCGAATGTGTGCCCCAGTTCGTGCAAGGCCGTCTTTTCCACCCGTGCCAATAGAAGATCCGGATTGGAGGGCTGGTCATAAAACCGGGGATAAAGCCGGTGTAGGGATATTATTGAACATTTGCCTTGGATCTGTGCTAATCCAAAGACAAACTTAAGAATTGGCACATACAAATCCACGGAAGTAACTCCGATAAGCCTAAAGGTGTCTTGGAGGCTTCGTTGAAGGAGGTGCTTTAATATCAGCTTTGAATTATACTGGCAGCGGGTATCATTATATGCATACCGAGGATTTTCCATTCTCATAGAAATTCTGCAGTTTAGGCCACATCGGATCGAAATACATTTCGCGATGTGCTCGAGAATCCCTTCGTCCACCGAGCCTATTGGACAGATAGTAACGCAGCTTGACAAAGCGATTTATGATTCCTTTTCAATCTTATATTTTGCAATTTTATTATAAAGCGTTTGGCGGTCAATTTCCAGAAGACGCGCTGTTTTGCTGATGTTCCAATCTGTTTCTTCCAGAATTCTCTTGATATGCATTTTTTCCATCAATTTTAATGAATTGGGCATTGTTTCAGGCCCTAATTGCTTGCGTGAAAAAGGAAGGTCCTCTATCACGATTTCTTTGCCCCGCCCGATAACCAGCGCCCTTTCGATTACATTTTCCAGTTCTCTCACATTTCCGGGCCAGTCGTAATCCATCAGCAATTTCAAGGCCGAAGACGAGATTTTTACCAACTCTTTATTCATTTCCAGACAATACCTGCGGATAAATGCTTTTACCAGCAGCGGGATATCATCCTTTCGTTTCCTCAAAGGGGGTACTGGGATAGAAATGACGTTCAAACGGTAAAAAAGATCTTCACGAAATTTGTTTTCAGAAATCGCCTTTTTCAAATCTTGATTGGTAGCTGCTAAAATACGCACGTCAACTTTAATTTCTTCCTGACCGCCCAGACGTCTGAACTCTTTTCGCTGTAAAACCCTTAAAAGATTCACCTGGGTTTTTAAACTGATATCACCGATTTCATCTAAAAAAAGGGTTCCTTTATCGGCCATTTCAAAGCGCCCCTTTTTGGTATGCTCTGCACCGGTGAAAGCGCCCCTTTCATAGCCGAACAGTTCACTCTCTAACAAAGAATCGGGCAACGCCCCGCAACTTACGGCAATAAACGGCATGTAACAGCGCTGACTGTTTCCGTGAATCGCCTGTGCGATCAGTTCTTTCCCGGTGCCGCTTTCACCGGTTATAAGTACGGTAGAGTCGGTTGGCGCCACCTGGAAAATTAAATCGTAAATTTCTTGCATGGCGTCACTTTTCCCTATGATTTCATCATATTCTGATCTTTCCTCCAGCTTTTGGCGCAGTAAAATATTTTCTAAAACCAGCTCACGGTGGGCGACAATCTTCTTGATTTGCATTTCGATCTCGTCAGGGGCGAACGGTTTGACCAGATAATCAAAAGCGCCTTCCTTCATGGCCTGAACGGCTGTATCTACCGTAGCATAGGCGGTCATCATGAGTATCTCAGCATCTGTGTCCACTTGTTTGCCTTTAAGCTGCTTCAATGTTTCCAGCCCGTCCATACCCGGCATTTTCAGATCTAACAAAATCACATCCCAGCTTTTTCCCATGGCAATGCGAATGGCATCTTTGCCGCTTTCGGCCAGGCCAACCTCATAACCATCCTCCTTGAGCCAGTCATAAAGAGCTTCTCGCATGGGTGCTTCATCATCAACCACAAGAATACGAGCCTTTCTGGTCATTATCGATTCCTTCCATGTATATTAATAAAAATCTCGGGTTTCTGTATCGTACAAATGAATCTAAGGGGCTAACGGCAGGCTAACCTTGAAAGTACTTCCTTTGCCGGGCTCACTTTCCACTTCTATGGTCCCGTTGTGCCGAGCAATGATGCCATATACCACCGACAAACCGAGGCCCACACCTTTTCCCTTCTCTTTGGTTGTAAAAAAAGGATCAAAAATTTTTTCCTTGTCTTCCCCGGTAATGCCGCAACCCGTATCGGAAACCATGACGTCTAAGAATCTCTCAGTCCCTGCTTTTCTGTTGGCCGTTACCGTCAGGGTGCCGCCATCAAGCATAGCGTCTGAAGCATTGTACATGAGATTTAATAGGGCCTGTTGAATCTGCTGAAAGTCGCATTGAACTTTGGGCAGATCCGGCTCAATGTTTTTTCTAAGCTGTATTCCTTTAATTTCCAAATCATGGGCAATAAGAACAAGAGCCTTATCAATAATGTCTATAATGCTGCTGCTCTTAATTGTGATTTTAGACTGGCGGGAAAAGGCCAAAAGATTTTTTACGATTTTCCCGCACCTGGCGGTTTCCGACTCCATGGTGGCCAAATATCGGGAAATGTCCTCAAGTCTTTCAGGAGAAAATCTATTCCGGTCTTTAAGCTTAATCATCAACCGGATATAGGTCAGAACTGCAGCCAAAGGATTGTTTATCTCATGAGCAATGGTAGCGGCCAATTTGCCCAAAGAGGCCAGTTTTTCTGTCTGCACAATCTGTTCCTGGGCATCTTTGAGGTCCTCATAAGCCCTCTTTATATTTTCATATAGATTTGCATTATCTACGGCAACGCCGATCTGGTTGCCGATAGCGGTCAAGAATTCAATATATCCGGCTGCAAGCTCAACCGGGTAATGGCTGCTGACGCACATCACCCCCATCAACTCCCCTTTGGTTGACAGCGGTATATAAGCGGTTGTATGCAGGCCCTCTTCGACCATCGAATCGACATAGGGGTCTTCGGATCGCGAATAGTTGTCCACCAACCTTGTTTCACCGTCAAGTATGGTCTGACCCAAAAGTCCGTCCCCGGGTTTACGATTTTTCATAAAGGGCTTGGCTATTAATTTAGTTGAAAGCCCTTTGTGCGCCACCAGTTTGAGGATCTTTTTTTTATCGTCCATCAAATAAATCCTGACACTGTCAGACTCCAACACCTCAAGGGTTTTATCGATAGTGCTGCTGAGTATCTCATCAAGATTCAAACTGCTGCTAACGGTTTTAGAGATGGAATTTAAAATATCTAACCGGATATTCCGCTTCTCGATTTGCTGTTGTGAGATTTTTCTCTTGGTAATGTCTCTTATAATCAACACATAGCCGGTAATCTTCCCGGTTACATCCACCGTTACATTTGATGTAATCAGCGCATAAAATTCTGAATCATTTTTACCCACAAGACGGGTTTCAAACTCCACAACGAAACCCTCCTGGGAGACTCTTTTCTGGAGCTCAATAAAATCCTGTTTCTCAAAAAAGAGCTTGGCGGTAGATTTTAGTGCCAAAACTTCTTTTTGGGTCTTATACCCTAGTATATGAACCCCTGCCTGGTTAACCTCAACGATCCTTCCGCTGGGGTTGGTAAGAATGATGGCATCACGGGAGCGCTCAAATATGGTTCGATACTTCTCTTCTGATTTTTGCAAATCTTCCAGACGATTGGCCAGCATCTCATCCAGGTTGCCTACCAATTTGTCAATATTTTCCTGAAGGTGCTGCCTTTTCGTGATATCCGTAGCTCTTTCTATGACATAAACGATCTCACCACGTTCATTCTTGACCGGAATCGCTTTAACAAGCATATTGGCAACTCTGCCGTCCTTCATGGTTACATTTTCTATATTCCAGTGTCCCCGGCCACCCCGGTAGGTTTTTTCTACCAGGCACTCTTCACATTTCTCATTTCTGTTTTTCCATACCTTGTAACAGAAATCATTGGGTTGCATACCGAATTCATTTTTAAAAAGCTCGTTGGCCATTATGATCTGATAGTTGCGGTTGATAGCGACGACATAATCCGTAGCGCTCTCGATAAGTGTTTTATAATATTTATGTTCGTTTAAAAATTCTTCAGTTTTCATAAGGCGGTGATAACATAGGCGCTTATAAGCGTTAAATCGACAACTTTTTATCGGTTTGACATAGTTTACTGTATTGGAATTTCAAAATTTAATGAAAAAACTGGTCAGGAGCCAGAAAAAACCTATGAAATTTGTAGATAACGAATTTCTTCGCAATTTAATGATTTTTTTAACATACAGTATTCCAAAAGAATTTTCAATTTTATTCTAACTCCTGGCTCCCTTACCTTTAATTGTTGAATATTTCGATAAAAAACGCTATGTTCTATCCATTAAGCAATCTTCTAAGCACTGTTCCTTATCTTGTGTAAACATTTGCTACAGCCATTGCATCACGGGTGACACGATCGACCTGTTTTGTCGTTTCATGGCCGTACTTTTCAAGAAAATGCTGAACGAACAGTGGAATGTCCTCCTTTCTTTTCTTTCATGATCTAATCCTACCGGTTTATATCGCTCATTTTCTAACAGGTTAAGCCGAAACCAAATTGTCCATTATTTTTACGTTCCAGAATTTTATGATTTTTTTCGTAACTTTTCACTGGGGGTCGGGGATTAGGGGCCATGTTGTCGAGTTTCATTCACCGTGTTTGATGATAAATTTGTTGATTTATTTGAATCTCTTAGATAAGGAGAAAAATCTATTTTCATATTTTCGAGATTTTGTGAAAAAAGGGTGACTTATATGTCCATCAGGTTAGGTTTTTATGTCTGCCATTGCGGGATCAATATCGCCGGCAAGGTTCGGGTTGAGGAGGTGGCGGCCTTTGCCCGAGAGCTGAAAAATGTGGTGATCGCCCGGGATTACAAGTTTATGTGTTCGGACCCGGGGCAGGAGATGATTGAAAAGGACATTAAGGAATTTGACCTTAACCGGGTGGTCGTGGCCTCTTGCTCACCCAGACTCCATGAAAAGACCTTCCAAGGCACTTGCCGGCGGGCGGGTCTCAATCCTTATTTTTTTCAGATGGCCTCTGTTCGCGAACAAGTTTCCTGGGTCACCGAGGATGAAGATGAGGCCACCCGGAAAGCGAAAACACTGGCGGCGGCGGCGATCAACCGGGTCAATTACCATGAGAGCCTCGATGATCGTGAGGCAGTCGTACATCCCGACATCATGGTCGTGGGTGCCGGTATTGCGGGCATGCAGGCTGCTTTAGACATAGGCAATGCCGGGCATAAAGTATATCTGGTGGAAAAATCGACTACCATTGGCGGGCATATGCTCCAGTTCGACAAGACCTTTCCTACGCTCGACTGTGCCGCCTGTATCGGAACCCCAAAGATGGTTGAAGTGGCCCAGAACCCAAACATCGAGTTGATCACATACAGCGAAGTAACGGAGGTGTCGGGATTCATCGGCAACTACACCGTCAGGATCCGTCGTAAGCCGCGTTATGTGAAGGAGGGTGTCTGTACGGGATGTGGTGAATGTGCGAATGTCTGTCCGGTGTCGATCCCGAGTGAATGGGATGAGGGGCTGGGTAATCGCGCAGCCATTTACAGAGCATTTCCACAGGCCGTACCCATTACCTTCTGTATAGATAAAAAAGATCGGGCGCCTTGTGTGATCGCTTGTCCGGCGGGCATCAATGTCCAGGGCTATGTACAGCTCATTAGCCAGGGCAAGTACCGGGAGGCTGCCCGGTTAATTATGG
>JBARSG010000440.1:0-2783 GCA_049644625.1 Desulfobacterales bacterium
GTATTAGCCCGTATTTTATGAAAAATCGGGTTACTCTATATTCAAAAAAAAGCAGGAGAAAACAACGGCTGATGGCAAAAAAAAGTAAAATCAAAATTCATACGAATGCTGATGAAACCGTCAGTGAAGATAAGAAACGTGAGAAAAGCGATTCAAACAAAAAAGACGGCACTGAGACCATGGATCCCCTCAAAGAGATGGAGGAAAAGGTAGAATCTCTCAAGAATGAGGCTGCAGAGAATCATGATCGACTGTTAAGGTTAGCTGCGGAGTTTGAAAATTACAAAAAGCGTTCCGCACGTGAAATGAATGATTTTAGAAAATTTGCCAATGAAAGTTTTGTGAAGGCAATGCTTCCGGTGGTCGACAGCCTGGACCGTGCCATAGAATCTTCAAGTAATGACAAACATGCGAACAGTTCGGTGGTGGAAGGCGTCAATATGACCCTCAGGGAAATACTAAAAGTTTTTGAACAGTACGGTATAAAACCGTTTGAGTCTTTGGGAAAGACCTTTGATCCCAGTTTGCATCAGGCGGTGATGCAGGAAGATGATGAGGCGTATCCTGAGAACACGGTTTCAAAAGAGCTACAAAAAGGATATATGATTCACGACAGGCTCCTCAGACCTGCCATGGTTGTGGTATCCAAAAAAAAAGCGGAACCTGAAAATCAAGAGAACTCAACTCAGAAAAAAAAGAATGAACAAGGATAGATTATTTTAAACTAGGAGGATAGCAAATGGGTAAAGTCATTGGAATCGATTTGGGCACCACAAACTCCTGTGTGGCGGTCATGGAAGGTAGCGAAGCAAAAGTCATAACGAATCCCGAAGGAGGGCGTACGACACCTTCCATCGTTGCCGTTTCAGACAACGGGGAAAGATTGGTTGGCCAAATCGCAAAACGGCAGGCCATTACCAATCCTGAGAATACGGTATTTGCCGTAAAAAGGCTTATCGGCCGTAAGTATGCATCCAAAGAGGTACAGGACGATATTAAAATACTTCCCTATAAGATTGAACAGGCAGAGAATGGCGATGTCAGAATAAATATGCGGGGCAAGTTAAATAGTCCGGCGGAGATATCATCCTTCATTTTGGCAAACATCAAACACACGGCCGAAGAATATCTCGGAGAAAAGGTTACCGACGCGGTGGTAACCGTGCCTGCCTATTTTGATGACAATCAGCGACAGGCAACCAAAGATGCCGGAAAAATCGCCGGTCTTAATGTGTTACGGATCATTAATGAACCCACTGCCGCATCACTTGCATATGGCCTTGATAAGAAAATCGAAGAAAAAATTGTTGTTTTTGATCTGGGTGGCGGCACATTTGATGTCTCCATACTTGAAATCGGCGAAGGGGTTTTCGAAGTTAAAGCCACGAACGGTGATACCCATCTCGGCGGCGAAGATTTCGACCTTCGGCTTATCGATTACCTGGCAGATGAGTTCAAAAAAGACCAGGGGATTGATATAAGAAACGATAAAATGGCATTACAGCGACTGAAAGAAGCTGCTGAAAAAGCAAAAATGGAACTGTCCACTTCCATGGAAACGGATGTTAATCTTCCATTTATTACCGCCGATGCTGCCGGTCCAAAGCACCTTAACATAAAAATAACTCGAGCCAAGCTTGAAGGACTTATCAGTAACCTGCTGGACAAACTTGAAAACCCCTGTCGAATTGCGCTTAAGGATTCAGGGCTGTCCACCAATGACATTAATGAAGTGATTCTTGTTGGCGGTATGACGCGAATGCCTGCGGTTCAAGACCGCGTCAAGAAAATTTTTGGCAAGGAGCCCCACAAGGGGGTTAATCCGGATGAAGTTGTTGCCATCGGCGCCGCCATTCAGGGAGGTGTGTTGAAAGGGGACGTTAAGGATGTTCTTCTTCTCGATGTTACTCCCCTTTCCCTGGGTATAGAGACCCTGGGCAGTGTAATGACACGGCTGATCGAAAAGAATACGACCATTCCGACTAAAAAGAGCCAGATTTTTTCAACAGCGGCTGACAACCAGCCTGCTGTATCCATTCATGTACTGCAGGGAGAGCGGGAGATGGCCGCCGGCAACAAGACTTTGGGACGCTTCGAACTTGTGGGGATACCCCCCGCGCCAAGAGGTGTGCCGCAAATCGAGGTGACATTTGACATCGATGCAAACGGAATCGTGAACGTTTCTGCAAAAGATATGGCAACGGGTAAAGAACAATCCATACAAATAACGGCTTCCAGCGGTTTGTCCCGGGAAGAAATCGACAGATTGATAAAGGATGCCGAGCTTCACGCTGAAGAGGATAAAAAGAAAAAGGAACTGGTTGAGGCCCGAAACTCGGCGGATGCGCTGATCTATTCAACGGAAAAATCGATAAAAGATCTTGGCGACAAGATAGATGCTGCAACAAAGGGCAAGGTTGAAGCTGCCACTGAACCTCTTAAGAAAGCTATGGAAGGGAATGATGTTGCAGAGATCAAACGCCTGAGCGAAGAGTTGACGCAGGCTTCCCATAAATTGGCCGAGGCCATGTATCAGAAGGCTTCCCAGGCAGATCAGCAGCAGGCCGGAGCCGATGCAGCAGGAGGACCGGAGCAGCCGGGACCTTCTGCGTCCGACGAGGATGTTGTAGATGCTGATTTCGAAGAGGTAAAAGACGACGAAAAGAAGTAATAGCAAATGTCATTTTGCAATAAAAATCCCGAGTGCACTTTTGTGCCGCGGGATTTTTTATTATGTAGAAATTTGCAAAAATTTTATATAATTTATTCCATAATTTTAAATA
>JBARSG010000441.1:0-18079 GCA_049644625.1 Desulfobacterales bacterium
GCCAATACCAGTTCATCTTTCCACAGCTCGCGACATATGAGGCGGTCACTCGTACTTTTCGATCCAACGACGCCCAGTTCAAAATCACCATTCACAACCCGTTTTTCGATATCACTGGTGTCTGAAACCGTCAATGTAACCATCACAAGCGGATGTTTTTCCCGAAAATTTTCTAATATTTTAGGAAAGATATATTCTCCGGGGATGGTGCTGCCGCCGATATGAATTTCCCCTTGTTTTGTTCCGAGAAAACCCTGTATTTCATTACAAGCATCCTTTTTCATATCCAGCAACAAACACGCATGCTTGTAAAGAAGTTTGCCTGCCGCAGTGGGAACCACCTGCCTCCCCAAGCGATCCAGAAGTTGAGTCCCGACCCTGTCCTCAAGGGTGGCTATCCTTTCGCTGACCGAAGGCTGTGCCAGAAAAACAGCATCGGCGGCTTTTGAAAAGCTTTTCAGCTCAACCACCCGACAAAATATTTCTAACTGCCTGAAATCAAAGTCTATAGACGGTAATTTTTGTTTAAGGCTTTTTCCCATTTTTCAGATAACAGGGTCCTTGCATTCGCAGTCGATCCATGGCATACAAAAAAAGACCATGGCTATGAGATAGCCTAACTTGCAATATGCACCAGGTCGGAAGCATGAACCAGAATCGCCTTTTTTTTCAGTTCAGGGAGTATTTCCCGTAGAACATCATACGTGACGTCATGGGGATGTGCGATGCCGATGGCTTCACCATGACTGTTGGCAATATGTATGAGCCGGTGTATTTGTTTCCGGATGAAATCGGGGTTCTGGATATGATCAAGGAACACATCTTTTTGCGCAAAGGGCACCTGTAACAACTGAGCGGATGGTTTGCATAATGTCTCGGTTGTGGTACGGCTGTCGATAAAAAAGAGCTTTCGTTTTTTCAGAACGGAAAAAATTTGGTATAGCTGGGTTGAAACCGTGGTCATTTTTGAACCCATGTGGTTGTTTACCCCTTGAATAAAAGGAACAGAATCCAGGTCCCTGTCGAGTTGGTTGATGAGTTGATCCGGAGACATTGAGGTCAGGAGCGCTCCGGGCCCCGGGTTAACCATGGGATATTCATTGGGTTCCATGGGCAAATGAAGCATGACGTCGAACCCTTTTGAATGTACGGACCTGGCTATGCTTTTCTGAAAAGGGCTGTAGGGCAGTATGGAAAACGTAAAAACCGCGTTGAGCCCGAGGAATTTTTCCACTATTTCTCTGTCATACCCGATGTCATCGATAATAATAGCTATTTTAGGCAACTCTTTTGGTATTCCGGGAACCGGTTTTGGTATGGGTTTATGAGGCGGCACCTCCTTTTCAGGATAGATTTCAAACCTGGGTATTTTTGTAGCACGGGGTTTTACAACAGGTTCTACAAGGCGCTTTCGTAATAATAAGTGACGGGCAAGAACACCGGCAATAATGACAAGAATTATCAGAACGCCAAGTCCGGCAACGGCCCTCATTAGCTTGGTTTTTTGGGCACTTTTTTTGGTCGGTTTTCTTTTGGGTGTGTTTCGCCGTCTGATTTTTCTTTTAGCCATAGGTTACTTGTTGCTACCCTTGAAGATTTCATAACTTAACAGGATGTCAAGGGCGCGCATGACCTGATTGTCAGACAGCAATTGTTCGACCTTAAGATGACCGTATCTATTTTCAGGGGTGTTGATTTTCCGTTTCTTTTTGTCCCCTTCTTTTTCCCCGGGTTCTGTTTGGACGCCTTGACCTCGATCGGGATTTGCTTCGAGATGATTTTTAAGATCCTTTTCCTTTATTCCATGGTCTCCGTCACTTATGTCATCCTGATTAATAAATCTTTTATTTACAATTATATCAGGCTCAATCCCTTTGGCCTGGATCGACCGCCCGCTGGGGGTGTAATATCTGGCGATGGTTAATTTCAGGCCATAACCGTCTCTTAAGGGCTCCACGGTCTGGACCGAGCCTTTTCCAAAGGAATCGGTTCCCAGTATAAGGGCACGCTTATGATCCTGGAGCGCACCGGCAACAATTTCCGATGCACTGGCACTTCCCCCGTTAATCAAGACAACCATGGGATAACTTCGATCTGAGCCGTTGGGTTTTGCTTCGAAAATTTGAGTATTTTTTTCCAGACGTCCTTTGATCGAAAGAATTTTTCCTTTTTCAAGAAAAAGATCCGAGATCTTGATAGACTGGTTAAGAAGTCCACCCGGGTTGTCGCGAAGATCCAGGATAAGCCCTTTTAAAGGTATTTTTCCTGATTCGAGCCGTTTTAGCTCTGTTACCATATCCTCCGTCGTATTGTCCCTGAAATTTGTGATCCAGATGTATCCGTATCCGGGTTTTAAGACAATGGATCTTACGCTTTCAACGGGTATAACATCCCGAATCAGCTTGATATCCTTTGATTCATTAATCCCTTCCCGTTTTATGGTTACAACAACTTCAGTTCCTTTGGGGCCTCTTATCATTTTTACGGCATGTCGTAATTCCATGGTCGGTTTACCATCAACCTTGATGATTATATCACCGGCCTTTATTCCGGCTTTATAGGCCGGCGTACCCTCGATGGGGGAAACCACTGTGACGAATCCGTTTCGCATGGTTATACTAACGCCGATTCCGTTGAACTCGCCCTGGGTATCGAGTTGAAGCTCTTTAAAGTCGTCAGGAGGCAGCAGGGAAGAATGGGGATCAAGGCTGTGGACCATACCCTGAATAGCCTTTTCGATCATTTCTTTTGAATCCACCGGATCAACATAGTTTTTTTCAACCAGTTCAATCACATCGGAAAATAATTTCAGGCCTTTATACGTCTCTTCTCCGTTGGCTGAAAAATCACGGTAGAAGCCGAATCCTATGACCCAGAATATAACGCCTATGGGTATTATTAACCACAGATTGAGATTTCGTTTTTGCTTGATGCTCATATAATTACTCCTTTTATCTAGTGTCCATCCATAAACGGCATCTTTCGGCCCCCGGCGGCGTTCTCGCTCGTTTTCAATCCTCGAAATAGCGCGCTATGCCTGCGGTTGAAAACTTGCTCGGGCCTTGCTGGAAACCAAAATTTACCATTTCTGGATGGACACTATCATCTGTATTAACCCTTTTTAATCCATTTTAACGGGTCCACGGGTTTTCCGTGATGGCGCACTTCGAAATGGAGGCCCGGGCCAATCATGGACCCTGAATCTCCAACCGTGGCAACAACATCTCCCATATCTATATTATCTCCTTTTGACGCGAAGAGTTCTTCAGCATGGGCATAGACCGTATAATAATTTTCTCCATGATCAATAATTATCATGTTTCCGTACCCTTTGAACCAGTCGGCATAAAGGATCTGTCCGTCAAAAACAGAGCGGATCGGTTCGCCTCTGTCTGCCTTTATTTCGATACCGCTCTGAAAATTTACCATATTAAATTTTTTGTTTTTATGCGGTCCGAAAGGAATTACTATTTTACCTTTAACCGGCATATTAAGCAATCCTTTTAGTGCAGAAAAGCTTTTTGGTGAAATGTTTTTATTCTGTTTTAGTGGACCGGCTTCTATGTTTAAAGACTTAACTGTCCCATTCAAATTGGCTGCAGCCTGATTCAGGGATTCAAGGAGCGCCAGTTCCAGTGATCTTTTGTTGCGGATGCCAACAAGGATGCTTGAACGTTTCACTCTTTCATCGGACATAACCGCAATCTGTTTTTTTAAACCTGCTTCAAGAGAAAGCTTCTCCATTTTTTGGGAATTCAGCCTGACCAGAAATTGCTGGAGCTTTGCCTTGTTGTCCAGAAGGTTGTGTCGGATTTTTTCGTCATAAGCTAAAATAATTTCCATGGACTTTTTGCGTTTAAAAAGTTCATACATGGATTGAGCTGAAGCCAGAACATATATACTGCCCAGCCAGTTCATTTTATAAAGCGCCGCCAGGCGTTTGAATATGTAATCTTCGTCGGCTTCAATCCTCTTTTTGAGGCTGTCGGATTCCCGGGTAGTTTCGATGGTTTTATCTCTGAGGGCGGCAAGTTCGAACTTGAGAGCCGAAACACGTTTTCTTGCCTGGTTGAGGGCCAGATCAATATCGTTCAGTCTGTTAACTATGGCGGATTCCTCTCTTGTGAACGTCAGAACTCTATGCCTGCCTTTTTCTATCTCCCGGTTGATATCTTCAGCTTCTTTCCTGAATCGTTTAATGTCGACGCCGTTATCCCCGGTTTTTTTCTTTTTCGCTGTGGGAACTATAGAGATAATGTGTATATACTGTTTTAGATTTCGAATATAACCGACCCGGCCCTGGTGACTAATTTTTAGCCATCCGTTGAGGTGTTCGAGAATTCTAACCTTTTCGCCTTTTTTGATTAATTCCAAAGGGCTATTCATTATTGTGGGTGCAGGGCGTACGTTAAGTTTATTTGCGGTGACAATTCCGACTTCATGGGATTCAGCACCCAAAATATCAGCCGGCCGCAACACAAAAATGATACCCGAGGCAGCAAATATTATTATTTTAAAAATTGTTTTAAAGAAAGATAACACCCTATCCATCCCACAAATATGCTGACAAGTATTATTCCACACAAAGCACCGGGGGAAAGAAATCTAATCGTAAACAGACCGGGAGATATCCCCTGTCCCATACTTGATGATATTAACAAAAAACTGATAAATAATACGGCCAGACCGATAATTCCGCCAAAAGCTCCCTGGATAAGGGCCTGAATGTAGAGAGGAGCTTTTATAAAACTATCGGTAGCACCGACCAGACGCATAATCTCGACCTCATCCCGTCTCGAATAAAGTACCAGACGAATGGTATTGGCCACAATTAATAAGGTGGCCATAAAGAAAAGACTCCCCATTGCATACCCGGTTAATCTGAACAGATTAAAAAAATTCGTAAATTGTCCGAGCCATCTCTGTCCGTATTCCACCTCATCAACCTGGGGAAGCGATTCTATTCTGGTGGCAAGGATCTCAACTTTTTCCTGGTTCTGAAAAGATGATTTAAGTAGAATTTCAAACGCATCCGGAAGCGGGTTTTCCTTTAGGTTTTCAAACAAAGAAGACTGCCGTCTCATCTGTTTTTTAAGCTCTTGAAAGGCCTCATTTTTTGAAATGAATCTGACATCCCGGATACCGTCCATGTGCTGAATTTTCCGTATGAGTTCCGAAATTTTTGTTTCAGGGGTATCCGGTTTCAGATAGACCATGATCTTTATCCCTTTTTTCCATGAATTTATTATTTCATTGGCGTTTACAAAAAAAAGAGCAAAAGCGCTGACAATAAGGATGGAAATGGCGATCGTAATAATAGTGACTGAGTTTAAGAATCTGTGGTCCCGGATATCCTGTATCGCTCTTTTATAGTTGTGAATCATCGGAACAACTTTCAAACATTTATTGTTTTTTGCACATACCCCTGATTAAGATGGATGACCCTGCCACCCGTTTTACGGATAAGTTCCTTGTCATGGGTTGCAATGATAACCGTGGCGCCACGGGTATGGAACCTTTTAAGAAGCTCAAGGATGATATCGGCGGATACTTCATCCAGATTGCCGGTGGGTTCATCTGCGAGTATTATTTTTGGGTCACCGACAACGGCCCTGGCAAACGCTATTCTTTGCTGTTCACCGCCGGATAGACTTGGGGGAAGAGAGTGCAGAGTTTCCTCCATACCCACGGTTCTTAATATGCTTTTTACCTTCTTTTCGATAAAGCGCCGTTTTTTACCGGTTGCTTCAAGGACAATGGCAACATTATCAAAGACGGTTTTTGTGGGTATCAGCTTGTAATCCTGGAATATTATCCCGAACTTTCGTCTTAGAAACGGTATTCGATGGTTAGAGATTCTAGAGAGATTTATTCCTTCGATCAATACTTGTCCTTCTGATACTTTTTCTCCAAGGTATAGAAGCTTAAGCAGAGTGGTCTTGCCTGCTCCGCTTGGACCGCTGATAAAAAGGAGTTCGTTTTTTGAAATATCAAGGGTGATGTTGGCGAGAGCTTTCTTGGTGCCGTAATTCTTATGAACATGGAACATCCGAATTATTGAGCTTTTTTTCTGACCGTCAATCATTAAACAATTTCCTGACCCATCGCTCGATACAGCGTCGCTTTTGTAATTTGGAATTCATATAATGTACTGTAATAACTAGAAACCTCTAAGATTAAAATTGCCCAATGGTTTTAGATTGACCGTCGTGGGCTTTATTGATATGTATTTATTGAGTCGAAGGAGTGCTGACACCAGTTTTCCTTACTCAGAGCCTCCACTGAATCCCATTAAACAGGCTTCTTCCATTTCAGTGGAGGCTTTTTTATATCTAATCGGCACCTTAAAATCAACAGTTTATTGTAACTGTTCACGGGTTCAGGGTTCAAGGTTCAATAAATAATGGTTAATAATCAATGGTTAACAATTAATAATTAACAATTGATTATTGATTATTAGATCAGGGCTCAAGGTTCAGGGTTCAAAGGTTTAAGGTAGTTAAAGTCTCCACCAACGACCTGTATATAACCCTAACACAGTCCGTTAAAAATGACAATTTTTGTCACTTTGTTTGTTGATTTTGTCATAAAGTATCGGGATTAAATAATTTTTAGCTGATACATTCCATTAAGATAATTATATTATTTTCTAATTAACCGATTCGGCCTGATTTTTGCATATAAAGAAGGATGGCAGGAGGTATTTACGGCTCGATCCAAATATCTGGTGTATAAATCAATGTTCATAACATATGGAGATCGCAGTCTAACATGTAACCATTTCATTAATTTTATCCTGCCTGCCCTGTAGGTCCGGCAGATCGTACTGGGGTGAAACTTTTTTCTGTTTCACGGGGGATATGGTAAAGGGAGAACCACTAGGTCTCATTAAATTGCTATTGTTGAGTAAGTTGTAGAAATTCCGGAACGTTCGATTATGTATCAAGTCACTAAAATAAATAAAGAGAATCTATATAAAATTTTTATCTCTATTGTTTTAGGATTAATTGGGTTTTGTCTGAACATACGTCCATTTGTTTTTTTACTTCCACCTTACGAAATTAAATTCATGGCGGGTCTGGTATGCCCAATGATCGTATCTCTTAGGTGGGGGTGGAGATATGGATTGCTTTCCGCTATATTCTGTTTGGCTTTTAATACACTATGGATTAAAGGTGGGTGGATATCTGTTGTTACCGTTTTGATGTTTATACTGTGGATTGTATGGCACGGATGGTGTGCAAAAAAATTCGGCAACACCGGAGACAAAAAATGGAATCCCTATTTATTTGAGATTCCGTTCCGATTATTTAATACGCTAATATTATATACAATATTTAGATGGGTATTTCAATTTAACCCGCCTTTGTGGGCGTCTAAAATGACCGTAACATCAATTTCTTTAACCTTTGTAAATGTTACCGCCATAGAAGCTGTGGTTAATGGTTATCTCATCCTACTGCTTTCGGATGTTTTGATAATTTTCGGACCTATTCGAAAAATATTTGGGCTAAAAGAGATTAAAGAACAAAAGAGATCCAATTATCTTCTTGGTGCTGCTGTTTTAATCGGTTGTGTTTTTTGGGTGATTGATGGTGCTTTTAGTTTAATGTTCCGGGATTTTTCTCATTCCATAACTTCCCGGGGGACTGAAAGTCTTCTTGATTTAATCGTTTTTAAAATTCCGCCATATGCCCTGTTTGAGCGACTCTCTTTTTTCATTGCCCTGTTAACAGGAGTGATATTATCAACAAGATATATAAACAAATATACATCATCTGAAAAACTTCTTCAAAAGATTGTAAAGCTTTCGCCTTACCCCATAACCGTAGTGGATTCCGGCGGACGTGTTGAGTATATAAATCCCGAATTTGTTGAAAGTTTTGGCTACCGGCTTGAAGATATCCCCACCGTTACCGATTGGTATAATAACATTTTCCCCAATATTTTTGACCGGCGAGATTTTATTGCCCACTGGAAAGACGATATACAGAAGGCAAAAAAGTTAAACAGGGAACCTCGTATGTTCAATGTAACAAACAAGGACGGAAATATAGAGAATATCATCTTCAGGCAGGTTATTCTTGATGAAGGCAAGGAATATATCATTTGTGAGAATGTCAGTGAACGCACACGTGCAGAGGAAAAATTTCGCGAACTTAATGAAGAACTTGAACAGCGAGTTAAGAAGCGTACCGCACAACTTGAAGCTACGAATAGAGAGATGGAAGCATTCTCTTATTCGGTTTCACACGATCTAAGGGCGCCTCTTCGCAGTATAGACGGATTTAGTTTGGCCTTGCTGGAAGAGTATAATGATCAGCTGGATGCAGAAGGAAAAGATTATCTGAACAGGGTGCGTTCTTCGAGCCAACGAATGGGGCAAATTATTGACGATCTGCTTTCCCTCTCAAGGATATCGCGTCGTGAACTGAAGAAAGAAAAAGTCAATTTAAGTGAAATGGCAGAAAGAATAGTGAGCAAGCTTGAAGAAAGGGAGCCGGATCGCAAGATAGATATTGTTATTGGCCATAAGGTGGCCGCAATTTGCGATTCCAACCTGATCGAAGTTGTGCTTGAGAACCTGCTGAGCAATGCATGGAAGTTCACATCCAAGCAAGAAAAAGCGTGGATCGTGTTTGATACCGTTTTGCAAGATAATGAGCTTGTCTATTGCGTTCGAGACAATGGCGTGGGATTTGACATGGCTTATACCGGCAAACTGTTTGGAGCTTTCCAGCGCTTGCATAAAGACGCCGATTTTGAAGGTTTCGGCATTGGCCTTGCTACGGTTATGCGCATTATTAACCGTCACGAAGGCCGTATTTGGGCCGAAGGTTATGTAAATCGCGGTGCAACTTTTTATTTTGCACTTTAATATTTGGAAAGGATAACATGAGAAAAAAAATAATCCTGCTGGTTGAAGACAACTCCGACGATGAACTATTGGCCATTCGCGCTCTTGAAAAAAATAATATTATGAACGAGGTGGTGGTTGCAAGGGACGGCGCCGAAGCGCTGGACTATCTGTTTGGCGCCGGGGCCTACGCCGGCCGTGACATGAGCGTGATGCCCCAGATCATACTGCTTGATTTGAAACTCCCTAAAATAGACGGTCTGGAAGTGTTGAGGAGTCTTCGCAATGATGAACGGACCAAACTGCTTCCTGTGGTTGTTCTCACTTCATCCAAGGAGGAGCGGGATTTAACTGAGAGTTACAGTTTGGGGGCCAACAGCTATATTCGTAAACCGGTTAACTTTGCCCAGTTTACCGAAGCTATCCGGCAGCTCGGTTTGTACTGGCTGGTTTTAAACGAATCCCCGCCCATATAAGGAGTATGTTATGGATAAACCCATCCGCGTATTGATCGTTGATGACTCTGAGGACGACGGCTTGCTGCTTGTGAGGAATTTGAAGAATGGAGGTTTTAGCCCCGGTTACGAGCAGGTAGATACGGCTGAAGCTATGAGTAAGGCTTTAGATAACCAGACGTGGGATGTAATCTTGTGTGATAATTCTATGCCCACTTTTGATGCGTCTTCCGCCCTGGAGCTTTATAAAGATAAAGGGCTCGATCTGCCCTTCATCATTGTATCCGGCACTATCGCAGATGAAACCGCTGTTGCGGCCATGAAGGCCGGTGCACACGATTACATCATGAAAGGCAATCTTGCGCGACTGAGTTCTGCTATTGATCGGGAATTACGCGAGGCCAAAAATCGGCAGGAACGCAGGATCACCGAAATCCAATTAAGAAAGAGTGAAGAGAAATATCGCACCCTCTTTGAAGACTCCAGAGATGCGATTTATCTTAACAATCAAGAAGGTGGGTTAATTGATTTTAACCTGTCGACACTGGAGCTCTTCGGGTATTCCAGAGAAGAGATGTTAGGAATTAATACAAAGGCCGTTTTTGTAAGCCCTGATGAATATGGGAGGCTGCAGGATGAAATAGCACAAAAAGGATCTGTCAGGGAGTTTAAGGCAAAGCTTCGTAAAAAAGACGGCACTGAAATGGACTGTTTGATTACTTCCACGGTTCGGCAGGCAAGAGATAAAAGTAAATTAGGATACCAGGGCATCATTCGAGATATCAGTGAGCTGGTGTCAAGCCGTAAACAACTTGAAAAGACCCTAAATGACTTGAGAAAAGCATTAGGGGGGACCATTGAAGCCATGGCATTGACGGTCGAGACCAGAGATCCTTATACCGCCGGTCACCAGCGTCGTGTCAGCAATCTTGCCCGAGGCATAGCCACAGAAATGGGCGTTTCGAAAGGACAGATTCAAGGGGTCCGCATGGCGGGAGTAATCCACGACATCGGTAAAATATCGGTGCCCGGAGAGATTCTCAGCAAACCAGGCAATATAAGTCAAAATGAATTAGGGATAATTAAAGAACATCCCCAAGTGGGGTATAATATATTGAAAACGGTGGATTTCCCATGGCCCATTGCCCAGATTGTACTACAGCATCACGAAAGAATGGATGGTTCCGGATATCCGAATGGTATTTCAGGTGAAAATATTTTGCTCGAAGCAAGAATACTGGCAGTGGCAGATGTTGTTGAGGCAATGGCCTCTCACCGGCCTTACCGGGCAGCCCTTGGAATCAATCTTGCGTTAAATGAAATTTCAAAGAATCGCGGTTCCTTTTATGATCCCAAAGTGGTCGATGCCTGCCTGAGATTATTTAACGAGAAAGGCTATCGTTTATAGTTACTTAACACCTTTTCACGGCGCTCCGGCTTGAATTTCTTCAAGGGTTTTTTGATAAACAGCGCTTGACGGACCGCCAAGAGAAACCGCCTTTTTGGCAACTTCCAGCGCTTCCTGATTTCGCCCCTGCTCAAAAAGAATTTGTGCCAGGTTGTTTAAAGCGGAACCTTCCTTGGGATGTAACCGCACAGTTTCTCTGAAGGCCGACTCGGCATGTTTTAATTCTCCGAGTGCATAATGGCAGTTGCCAATACCCATAAGGGCAATAAGATTTTGTGGCCAGCGTGTCAGCGCTGTCTTATATCCATGGATCGCGGCGCGGAACTGGCGGGCCTTTTCAAGTCCCAGCACTGCTTCCAGAAACAGGTCCTTCTTGGCTATGGCAGGAAGTTGATCCGGTCGTAGAATTAAAAGCCCCCAGTAATGGCTGCGAGCCCAGGTTTTTTCAAAAACCCGGGAAGCCATAATCTTTCGGGCGGTGGCGCCGGAGCGAAGAATAACAAATTTCTTTGGTATATTATAACCGATAACAACCGAATAGTGCCAGACAGGATACCAGGAAAGTCCGAGGTTTTGCAAAATGATTACCGGATGACCGGCAGCCACTTCCGAGAATATCACGTCCATTCCGGTCGATATATAAGCGATTCTACCGTGACGGCGGGCGGCGCTTATGAGTGCTGTCTGCAGGCTTCCTTTTCGTAGGGGGGTGAAAACCTCATCTGTCAGTTCTTCAGGGGAAACAGGTAATCCACTCCAGTTAAGTCCCATTGCAAGGGACGCAGGCCCGCACTGATATGCCTTTTGAGGAAAAAACGGTACCGTTTTAAGCTCAAAGCGGGGTGGCAAATTACCCGCTTTTTGCAGCAGTTCCCATTTTTTAAGACCGGCACAGCCGGTCAGGCATATCAGCAATAACCCGCCACACAATAGCAGGGGGATACGGCGGATTGCCATATTATTTTTGGTGTTTAACAAATGGGAAGACGTCGGTATAACCCGCAATATCTGTAAAAAGAAGTACCAGAAAGACGATCAAAGCGGCGCCTATCACGAAGCCGAGCCCATCGCCTCCGGCAGGAAGCTGATCCATCTTTTTTGCAATTCGCATGACCTCGGCATCAGAAAGACTGCCAACACGGGCTTTGGCTTCGAGCGAATTAATCCCCTGGGCTGTCATTACGGTTTCTATATCCTCACGTTCAAGAAACCTGATAAGATTTTCACGCGCAGTTTGTGTCTGTGTGGTAGTAAGCACCGTTTCGGTGCCGACCATTGCTGCAAAAACCGTTTGAAGAGGGATGGTCATAAATACCATAGTCAATGTCATAAAAAAACTTACATACCTGGCAGAACACCTTATCCGATGCATCTTACACCTCCAATAATTAACCTTTAGGAAATTCCATCACTTATAAAAATCATAAATATTCTATCGGCAACCTAATTATACCATTCGCATGCAAAAATGGAATATTGGAATGCTGGTCCCGCTTTGAGCGAGATTGGAAGGATGTAATTCATCTATTTAATTCCTGTCAAGAGGAATTTTACGGTAACCCAATATTCCATTATTCCAATTGAGGCGAAGCGTTACTCAGCCCACCAATACAAGCCTGACATCCATTACATTTGTATTGGTCGGACCGGTCATGAGAAGATCTTTTGTCTTTATAAAGAAGTGATATGAATCGTTTCTGTTCAGAAACTCGTCCGCCTCCATCCCCGCATCTCTTCCTCGCGTTACCGTGAACGGATCTACCAAAGCGCCTGCTGCGTCTGTGGGGCCGTCATTTCCGTCCGTGCCGCCGCTCAGTATGACAACCCGAGGCGGAAGCTCCACAAGGTCCAGGCATGCAGCCAGACAGAACTCCTGATTCCTTCCTCCAAGACCATCACCCCGGATCGTCACAGTGGTTTCGCCTCCTGAAATAATACATGCCGGCGAAGGAGTCGGCCGGCCGGTTTTAACAATTTCCTTGGCCATGGCAGTATGAACCCGCGCTACTTCTTTTGTTTCTCCTTCCACCATGGAGGATAAAATAAGTGTTTCATATCCGAGCGTTTCGGCCTTTTCACTTGCCGCTTCCAGGGCTAATATATTGCTCCCCACGATAAAATTGAAGACGCGGTCGAATATCCTGTCATTCTCTTTGGGTGTTTCGGGAATTTGTCCGTCCAGGCCCGCCTTCATATGTTTATGGATGACAGCGGGGATATTCTTCAAATCATATTTTTTGAAGATTCCCCAAACATCTTTGAATGTAGAGGTGTCAGGCACAAAAGGTCCTGAGGCAATCACGTCCATTTTGTCTCCCACCACGTCCGAGAGCATCAAGTTAATAACCGTGGCCGGAAAGGCGGCCCTTGCCATCTGCCCTCCTTTAGAAGAAGCCATGTGCTTTCTGACAGCATTTATCTCATTAATACTTGCGCCACACGCGAGCAGTTGCCGGGTAATTTCCTGCTTGTCCGAAAGAGTGATATTTTCCCCAGGGTGGGGAAGAAGGGCGGATCCCCCTCCGGATATGAGAGAAAAAATCAGGTCCTTCTCGCCGGCCTTTTGCAAGAAATCAAGGATTTTTCCGGTTCCCTTTATCCCGTTTTCATCCGGTACGGGATGGCCGGCCTCGGTGATTTCAGTAACCGCAAGCTCTTGTGTAAAACCATATTTGACGTTGATCAATCCTTTCTGGATTTTCTCCCCGAACATATCTTCAATGGCTCCGGCCATGGGGGCAGTGGCCTTCCCCGCACCAACGAGGGAGATGCGATCGAATTTACTCAGGTTAAGTTCGGTTTCAGGCCCTCCTTGCATCCCGACCAGCAGCCTGTCCCCGTCAAGGTGTACAAAACGTTTTACCGCCTTATACGGGTCTACAGCCGAAAGACAGCCCGCAAATATCTCTTTGGCGTCGGAACGTATGGTTTCTAAGTCTTTGCGTTGTTTGTTCATGTTGTCCGGCTCCTTGGGCGAGATTGTTTTTGACAAGATTTACAAGATCTTAAGTTATGGCCCCGGTGAAATAAAAAAAATCACCCCGGTTAAACAAATTTCCGGTTTAACTGGGCAGGCTGAGTAAAAATGATAGGTGAGCTTGTCCTGAACGAAGTTGAAGGAAAGAAGTTTTTTACAATTTAAACGGTTTATTTCCGTCCTTACCCCCAATGTTCTCACCGAGCCGGAGGCACTACGAGCCGGAGGCCAGCATTTCATTCTGACGGCATAGAAAAGGTTACCAGTAAAGAATCCTGTCCCAGAGTATTATGATTTCAATATTAAATTAAAAGACTTATAATTTCGATAAGTTGTAGAATTTCGGAGACGTTTAATTATTTATGGTGCCGAAGGGGAGACTCGAACTCCCACGGAGAAACCCCCACTAGACCCTGAACCTAGCGCGTCTACCAATTCCGCCACTTCGGCATTTAAAACCTATAACTTAAAAAAGATTGATTTAAAATGCAAGTTGTTTTATATTAATTTTTTATTAATTTTGTCAAGATTATTAACCGATTGAATTTGTAAAAACTGGAATTCAAGCATTATAATTGGATGGGAAAGGTTAGAATGGATCTCGTTGAACATATCGATAAGATTGAAAAACCGTATAAAAACGCCGTGATTACCATTGGCAATTTCGATGGTGTTCACATCGGACATCAAGCTCTTTTTCATGAGGTGATAGAAAAAGCCGACGCCATTGACGGTACATCAATAGTCATGACTTTTGAACCCCACCCTGTACGGGTATTAAAACAAAACGGCCACCCGCCATTAATAACTCTGTATGAACAGAAAGTCGAGCTTATTGAAAGCTCAGGAATAGATATTCTTATTTGTATTCCCTTTACTTTGGAATTTGCGGCCATATCGGCAAAAGAGTTTGTTGAGGACATACTGTTGACACGTATCGGTATGAAAGCCATTGTCGTAGGAGAAGATTATACTTTTGGTAAAAATCGTAAAGGGGATATCAAGCTGTTACAAACCTATGCTAAAAATCATGGATTTGAAGTAATCGTGGCCGATTGGATACTGACGTTAAATAAAAGCCCTGATAAAATCAGCAGCACCCGGACGCGCGAACTTGTAATAGCGGGCAGGGTGGCTGAAGCCCAAAAACTGTTGGGGCGTTACTACCAGATCAGAGGTGTTGTCACAACCGGACGCAACAGGGGGGGGAGGCTCCTAGGGTTCCCTACTGCAAATATTATCCTTCATGATGAACTATGCCCAAAAACCGGGGTTTATGCCGTCACCGTGGAATTCGGAAGTAAAACACACAAAGGAGTTGCCAATATCGGCTACAGCCCTACTTTCGGCGACCATATATTTTCCGTGGAAGTTCATATCCTGGACTTTAATGAAAATATATACGACCGGAAAATCCGTGTTAACTTTATACAACGCATCAGAGATGAAAAAAAATTTTCAAATATTTCCGAACTGTCTGATCAGATTAAAAAAGATATTGTAAAGGCACGCAAAATCCCGTCTTGATAATCCTCAAGCTTTCTTATTTTGACCAGGTCTTTTGTATCTCTTATGAAAAAAAACATAACCATTTCTCTGATTATAGGGATGACAATATCCGCCCTGGCACTTTATCTGACATTCAGAAACGTGCCGGTGGCCGATCTTTTGGTTTATCTTATTTCAATTAATTATTTTTGGATATTTCCGGCTGTTTTGGTTCTTTTAACAAGTTTTGTTTTAAGAGTATTTCGATGGCAGATCATACTGGAATCGGCAGGCAAAGTAAGTTTCTGGCAGGCATTTCATCCTTTGATGATCGGTTTTATGATAAACTGTATCCTTCCGGGCAGGGTCGGAGAAGTTGCAAGACCGGCTGTTCTCCAGAAGAAGGAAAATATACCCTTTTCAACAGGGCTTGCAACGGTTGCTGCCGAACGGGTATTTGATGTCAGCATCCTGCTGATACTTTTTTCGGTACTGCTTGCAACGGTACCTATAGATCCAAACCTTGATATTGTTTTTGGCAAGTATCATCTCAACAGAGAAACTCTTGTTACAGCAGGTGGAGGGACCTTCAAGCTGCTTATACTCCTCATCGTTGGGATTATCATGGTCAGTTTCGGCAAAACAAGAACGGCAATAAACCGCTTAATCATGTCGATTCCGCATCTGTTTTTCTTTTCCGGGTCCGAATTTAAGAAAAAATTACAAAAAAAAACTTGCGAGCCTATTGTGAGTGTTGTCGAAAATTTTACCTCCGGTTTTGCCCTGGTTAAGTATCCGTTTAAGCTATTTATTTGTTTTGGGCTGTCTGTTTTTATTTGGGCTCTTGCAGCTTTTTCATATTATATAATGGCTCAAGGGTGTCCGGGCATAGAACTGTCGTTTACTGAAATCTCAGCGCACATGATCATAATATGTTTTTTTATAGCGCTTCCCTCTGTACCCGGCTACTGGGGAATTTGGGAGGCAGGCGGTGTCTTTGCGCTGGTCCTTTTCGGGGTTTCTTCAAAAGATGCTGCCGGATATACGCTGGCAAATCATGCAATCCAGATATTTCCCGTTATGATTGTCGGCCTTGTTTCAGTTATGGTCACAAGTGTAAATATATTGCAGGTCTCATATTCAAAAAGAGAAAAGGATGTTCCTCGTCCGGACGGGCCTGAACCAGATTAGGTTTAGAAATGTTAAAGATATGAAAGAAACGATTGCGACAGGAAGATTATACTAAGTTTTTTGCCATAAAAAGCGCAAAATTTACAACCAAAGAACTCAAAGAGGTCACACTATGGAAACACTGAACATATTGACATATCCGGACAAATTTTTGAGTGAGCCTACGAAACCGGTTGAAAATATCGACGAAAAGATTCAGAATTTAATTAAAGACATGGCGTCCATTATGTACCAGGCGCCCGGCATTGGCCTTGCTGCAATACAGGTAGGAATTAATAAAAGTCTTTTAATTTATGATGTTTCGCCGAGAGACGAAAAACGATCTTTACAGGTCCTGATTAATCCCAGGATCGTAGAAAGTGAAGGGACGACAATTTCTGAAGACGAGGGGTGCCTGAGCGTCCCTGATTTTAAGGCAAATGTTAAACGAGCGGCTTCTGTTCTTGTTGAAGGTTCTGACAGTAAAGAAAAACCTCTGCGTATAGAAGCGGAAGGATTATTAGCTGTGGTGCTGCAGCATGAGATTGACCATTTAAACGGTATCTTGTTTATAGATCGAATAAGTTCCCTAAAAAGAGGGATGTATAAAAGAAGTGTAAAAAAGAATTTGAAAAACAAATGAAGAAAAAGGCTAAAATAATCTTCATGGGCACCCCGGAATTTGCAGCGCCCGCATTAAAAGCTCTATATAAAAGCAACCAAAACGTGGCTCTGGTGGTAACGCAGCCTGACCGGCCAAAAGGGCGGGGTCGCAAAGTCATCCCTCCCCCTGTAAAGGAAGTTGCCATAAACCTGAGATATGAAGTCGATCAGCCGGCATCTATCAGAACCGTGGAGTTCGCAAACCGGATAGCAAACCACAAACCTGACATCATTGTTGTGGTTGCATTTGGTCACATTATTCCAAAAAACATCCTTGCAATACCCAAAATAGCCACCATAAATATTCATGCATCGCTCTTGCCCAAATATCGTGGACCGGCGCCTATCCAGTGGGCGATTATAAATGGAGAAATAGAGACGGGTGTCACGACTATGTTAATGGATGAAGGCTTGGATACCGGTGACATTCTCCTGTCTTCAAAAATTAAAATATTTTCTGACGACACTTCAGGCACCCTTCATGACCGCCTGGCTAATCTTTCGGCAGATGTTTTGATACGGACCATAGAACGTATTGAAACCGGTGACATAACGCCTATTTCACAGGACCATACCCAAGCCACCTATGCATCACTGCTCAAAAAAAATGACGGTCGTATGAATTGGGAAATGTCGGCCCAAACTTTAGAGGCATTCGTTCGCGGAATGACGCCATGGCCCGGCGCATTTACATTTCATGGTAAAAAACGTCTTAAGATCTTCAAGGCCATGCCCATCATCATTGATACGGTTGAACCTCCGGGAACCGTGATTAAAAGATTTCCTGACGAATTGTACGTTGCAACCGGAAAAGGAGCCCTGTCTGTGATTGAAATTCAGGGTGAGTCGGGAAAACGTCTTTTGATCAAGGAGTTTCTGCAAGGATATAAGATTCCTCCCGGAACAATTTTAAGTTGATACCTGACCCGGACAAGCCGGAACCAAAAAAAATTTGCCACCAAGTCACAAAGATACGAAGGATTATATTTGGTTATTCTTTCTTAGTGTCTTGGTGCCTTTGTGGCGAGAAGAAAAAAGTTTTGCCACAAAAAACAC
Organism: Desulfobacterales bacterium; assembly: GCA_049644625.1. Lineage (GTDB taxonomy): Bacteria > Desulfobacterota > Desulfobacteria > Desulfobacterales > UBA11574 > S5133MH16. The sequence goes on from JBARSG010000441.1 coordinate 18,075, forward strand.
AAAAA
>JBARSG010000442.1:0-4728 GCA_049644625.1 Desulfobacterales bacterium
ATCTATTTGGCCAAGTTACATTCTACTTTGACGTTTCCCTGGGGGTCAGGTCTTCATTCTTGACAAATTGTATGATGAAAGTCTATAAAATTTCTAATAATTGACTCTGTTAGCAGAAAGGAACGGATTTGGCTCGAAATGCAAAAATCTATCTTTGTCAGAGATATACGGGCGAAAAGCTGAAAAGCATTGGCGGGTATTTCGGGATTGGAGAATCTGGCGTGTCCAAGGCAAGCAGGCGGCTTAAGGATAAATTTCGAACCGATAAAAAGCTTAAAAGAAAGATTTCAAAGATTGAAAAAATTTTGAATTTGTGAAGACCTGACCCCTATGTGACCTTATGTCCTACATTACTTTGGAGACAGGAGATTGCCATGAAAAGAATCAGCCTATTGCTGTGTCTGGGCATTTTTCTTTTACAAACCTCAAATTCACCGGCGGCTGATGTGTCGGTCAGCGAAGCGACTTCCGAATGTATTGATTGCCATGCATCGGTTCACCCCGGTATTGTTATAGACTGGCAAAATAGTCGCCATGCAAATATTGCCCCCAAAGATGCCATGGCTGTAGAGGGGCCGGCGCGCAAAGTATCAAGTGAAAGTGTGCCCTATAACTTGAAAGGCACTGTGGTCGGCTGCGCAGAGTGTCACATGCTGCGACCCAAAGCCCATGCCGATACCTTTGAACACAACGGTTATGAAATTCATGTGGTGGTCAGCCCCAGGGATTGCGCCACATGCCATTCACAGGAGGCAGGGCAATATTCCAAAAATCTTATGGCCCATGCCCACGGCAACCTGGCCGAAAACGCGCTTTATCAAAAACTCCAGCGCAGTATTATTGGCACCTTAGCAAGAAGCCAGGGCCTAATTACATCCGGGCCGGCCGATGAAGCCACCAAAGCTGAGGCCTGCTATTATTGTCACGGGACCAAGCTCAAAGTCGTCGGCAAGGAAACCCGGGATACCGAAGACGCCGGTGAACTGGAATTTCCCGTCATCGAAGGCTGGCCCAATCAGGGTGTGGGCCGGGTGAATCTCGATGGCAGCCGGGGTTCCTGTTCCGCCTGTCATACCCGCCATGCCTTTTCAATCGAAATGGCGCGTAAACCTTACACCTGCAGGAAATGCCACGTCGGGCCCGATGTGCCGGCCTTTAAGGTGTATGCGGCCAGCAAACACGGTAATATTTTTTCAGCCATGCACAAATCCTGGGATTTTAACGCCGTGCCCTGGACTATCGGCAAGGATTTTACCGCACCGACTTGTGCCGCCTGCCACGTCAGCCTGCTGGTCAATGGGGATGAGGAAGTGGTATCCGAAAGAACCCACCAGATGAACAACCGCCTGCCGTGGCGTATATTCGGTCTGGTCTATGCGCATCCCCATCCACGAAGCCCGGATACAACGCTTATCCGCAACAAGGACGGTCAGCCGCTGCCGACCAGTCTGGATGGCACCATGGCCGCTGAATTTTTGATCGACCCAAAAGCGCAAGACATCCGCCGCAAGTCCATGCAGGCAGCCTGTTTGAATTGCCATGATTCCTCATGGGTAAGGGCCCATTGGCAGCGCTTTGAAAATACGATCCAGAAAACCAATGGGGATATTTTAATCGCAACCGGTATCATGGGCGACATCTGGCAGGGCGGATATGCGGATCTGAAAACCAGCCCCTTTGACGAGGCCATCGAAAAAAAATGGACGGACACCTGGCAATTTTATGCCAATTCGATTCGTTTTGCATCTGCCATGGGGGGCGGTGGTGACTACGGTGTGTATGCCGATGGTCGCTATCAACTCACCCAGGCACTGCAGGAAATGAATGACTGGTTGAACCTGCACCAAAAATTAAGCACTTCCAGCAAAAAATAGGGACAGCCGTTTAAACGGAGTTCCTCTGACTGTTTTCAGCGCTATAAAGTGGGGCATCCTATAATGCCCCCTTTCCTTGAATTTAAATAACTATGATCCGCCTCTGGAGCGGGAGAAAAAAAGATGCCCAGGACAAAGAGCTATGGTAAATCATTGCGCCATTTTTTGGGTATCCTTTCCGTCGTGATAGGCCTCCTATTATTATCGGGCGCCATATCCATCCCTTTTATTTTTGAATCCCAGACGATCAGGTATAAATTCGGTCTGGCCAGGAAACTGCTTGTTGCGGGCCAGGTTATGGGTGTGGTTGCAGGATTTTTATTGCTTTTTCAGCTCATCCTAAGCGCGCGTGTCAAGATCCTCGACAGAATATTTTCCATCAATCGTCTTATAATTCAACATCGTATTAATGGAATCATCATAGGTGTCCTTGCTCTTCTGCATGTCTTGCTAATCCTTGTGTCTCTGGGGACGGAAACACTTTCCTTAAGTTTAAGGCAATGGCCGGAATTCATTGGAGTGCTTCTAATTCTAATGATACTGGGATCCTTATTTTTTAGTGTCCTGCGTCAACCTATAGGACTGGCATATGAAAGGTGGTGGTTTTTCCACAGGGTCGGTACCCCGTTAATAGTCGTTGTACTGGGTTTGCATATGATATTTGTTAGCGATACGTTTAAATCTGGCTTTCCCCGGAATCTTGTGCTGGGTGTAATAACAGCCTATGCCCTGTTATATGTATGGACCCGTATCAGAAATTTATTGGTCCGTAGATGCACCTATAGGGTTGAGAATGTCTCGGCTGCCGGTGAAGGTAGTTACAGTGTTGAATTAAGGCCTGAAAAGGAATGCAGGATTGGATATAATCCTGGACAATTCGTTTTTTTAAGGTTCAAATCAGATAAAATACCCGGAGAAGAACATCCGTTTACCATATCTTCGACACCTACAAGACCATCCATTCTTCAGTTTACCATCCGCGCCTCCGGTGATTGGACAAAAAAAATCAAAGACCTCGATATTACGGACCTGGCCAGTATTCATGGTCCTTTCGGTCTCTACGGGCAACTGGATCTGAAGACCTTAAAAGGCATGGTTATGATTGCAGGGGGGATAGGGATCACACCGATGTTGAGTATCCTTCGTTATATGTCTGACATGAAGGATAATCGAAGGGTAATACTTGTGTGGAGTAACCGGACTCGAAAACAGGTTGTCTATCCTGATGAATTCAGGGATTTGGAGAAAGGTCTGCCGGGGTTGGAGATTATCCATGTATTTACCAGAGAACCTGAATATGAAGGAGAGAAGGGCAGGCTCGAAAAGGAGAGATTGGAGAGATTATTATCCGGCTGCAGTAGAGATTCAATGGTCCTGGTTTGCGGTCCTCCTCAGATGATGGTAAAGGTCAAACGTGCGCTCATGGACCTGGGATTTCCCAGGTGCTCAATTAATATGGAACGTTTTAGTCTTTGAGCCAAGTAAATTAGTTGGCTTAACCGAAACAATGACTGGGGATGTAATGTCTTTATTACTCACAACCGTATAATTAAGAAAAGGAGATGCCGATATGAAAACAATTCTTAGAATAATGAATGGATTTTTCGTAATGTTACTTCTTGTTAGTTTTGCCAATGCCGCACCTTCAGAGTGGAACATTGATCCTGCCCATTCAGGTGTTTATTTTGATGTCAGGCATATATTTGCTACCGTCCGGGGGCAATTCGACGATTATACAGGGAAATTTATATTCGATCCGGAAAGTAATGATACGAGCAGCTGTGAATTTGAGGTAAAAGTCAAGAGCATTAACACAAACATTAATCAGAGGGACACTCATCTTCGATCTGAGGATTTTTTTGCTGCTAAAAAGTTTCCGACCATTACATTCAAATCCACCAGAATCAATCAAATTGAAGGCAACCAATTCGAGATAGTCGGAAACCTGACAGTAAAAGATGTGACCAAAGAGGTAAAGGTCCCCTTTACCTAATTCGCAGTAAAAGACAACCCAACAAAGCCTAATGAACTGGTTGCCGGGTTTGAAGGCAGGTTCACCATTGACAGACTGGAGTATAATGTGGGTAATGGTAACTTTTATAAAATGGGTTTAGTGGGCAAAGACGTACTTATTACTATCTCATTGGAGGTGTTAAAGAAAAAATAGTTTGCTGGGGAAACACGCTGGTAAATATAAAGGGGTCTACGCTTGACTCTTGCGCGAAAAAGAAGATTGAGAAAAAAGAGATCACATAACCTGAATTCAACTCATAAGTGCAACACACTATGGTGGTGAAGGGATGAGTTTACTGCATCATGTAATCGAGGGAGGCGTTCGTGCAGAACGTGCGCAACTCCACAAAAAAATGGACGAAATTGTAAAGGGAAGGGGACAAACTCATCAAACAGCCGGCAGAATTCCAAACCTTTGATGAAAAACTACGGCACTACGCTGACCAGCGGAGCATCCTTGATCTGGATGACGGGGTTAAGGTAAACTACGGCAAGTTCGGGGATCTGCTGGCGGAGGTGAAGGCGGTAACCGGGAAAAAGAAAGAGTGAACCACGGATTACACGGATAGCACGGATCAGACAGAAAAGAAAAATGGAAACCACGAAGGAATGGGGGTCGAGCTAACTATCTGGAAATATTATGCAAGAACTTTAAAGCGGGCTTGATTTTAGTCTTATAAGCGTTTTTTTCTCAAATGGATGGTTTAAGGCAATCTTGTGCCGCTTGTATTGCGGCCCTTATAAAGGGCCTTAAAATCATTTATAGACATCGCCTCTTGGGCCAATGTGATCAACGTAAACGATATCCTCTTTTGTATCAAACCAGAAAATGATCCTCAGC
>JBARSG010000443.1:0-4825 GCA_049644625.1 Desulfobacterales bacterium
TCCAGATACTGGCGGTTGCAGGCTGTTTCACACGGATGGGGACAGATTCGACCGATACTGCCGGGAAGCGGGAGTCTCTCTCTGATTTTAGCTAAAGATTCCAAATGCTTGCCGTCGGCAATCAAACCCACATAGGAACGGATATCCAAATTTACGGGGCATGTCTCCTGGCAGACAGGCATGTCTTCTTTATAGATATTGTATTCACCCGTTTCAAGATTACAGTAATCAATGGCTGTACGAAAGCCAAAACCCTCGTCAAAATCGTCAAACATATTAACCGGACAGACCTTTATGCAGGCCTTGCAGTCGTTGCACTTACTGTTATCAACCCGGAGGCTGTGTTTCAGGATGCGGACTCTTAGCTTCCCGTTATCCCGGTTGATCTTCTTGATATCACTATATGTGAGGATCCGGATATTGTTATGATCGCGCACCTTGTCCAGATCAGGATTCATAAACGCTTGTTCCGGTCTGATGAGTCTGTCCTTGGGAATCCTCTCCGCTCCTAATGTGGGAAACTTCTCCACAATAGTAACCTGAGCCCCTGCTTCTACTTGTTCAAGGGCGGTACGGACCCCATCGAGTCCTCCCCCAACAATCAATACTGTTTTGTCACTCACTTTATTACACCTCTTGAGGCACGAACTGAAATATCGGCGACCGGCCGGCCACGCTGTCCAGGGCAACCATCCCTTTCCTTTTGAGGGCGGTTATATATCGGAAGACCCTTTCGGAAGGTATGGCCAGGTCCCCGGCCAGGTCCTTGACCGAACGGGCGCCCTCCTTGAGTTTTGCAAGGATTTCCTGGACCTCGATTTCTTCCACGATGATCATGTCAATCGCGCGATTAAACTCGTGCTCGGTAAAAATCTCACCATACATGTTGCCGGATTCAAGAAACGGAGTTCTCTTGCCGATGACCCATCTGATCTTTTCACCGGCAAGTACAGCCTCTGCGGCTTCAAGCTTCCCAAAGATTTCCGGGGCCTTGACACGATCCCCGTCTCCTCCCAGAGGGCCAAGGCTGCGGATTTTCTCATCGAATTCCGTGACTAATTTAACAAATACAGAGGCTTCACCCGAAGAACATTGCCGGAAGGCCAGACGTTCTTCATTAACCCCGATGTATTTGAAAAGCCTGCGGGTCATATCTATTTTGGCCTTTGCCTGAACGTTTCCGCTAATATAATGGCAGTCTCCGAAATAGCAGCCCACCACCATAAGGCCGTCAAGTCCTTTTTGAAAGGCCCTGGCCACCATGGCCGGGTCTATCCGGCCGGTGCACATGATTCGAACGGTCTTGATTTCCGGGGTATATTGTAGTCTGGAAACTCCAGCCAAATCAGCAGCGGAGTATCCTCACCATGTACAGCAAAAAGCAAGAATTTTAGGAGCGAATGGAGCCAACGTAACCCCCTTTACGATTTTAGAATTCGTGGATTCATATGATTGAATCTTGGTCTTTTCATTTTGCGCCAGTAAATTTTCGATTTATGATTGTCGATTGAAAAAAACAAAATATATTTTCAAACTTTAATCTACGTTTTTTTCTTATTTGATTTTCTGCTCTGTGCTGTTCTCCTTGTCGTGATGAAAATTGATGATAATTCATGCGCCTCATTAAACAGAGGTAAAACCTTTCTACTTTGAATCAGTTTTTCGTCCATAATAAATTCAAGCCAGAATTCAGTTTCATCTGCCTCTTCTATGACGATGCTTATTTTTGATATAAAGGCGGCTTTTGTTTGGGCCAAAAGAGCAGCCCGATAATTTGCTGCAACTGATGTTGAACAACGGATGATCTGCTTTCTAATATGATCTCCCAAGATACTTTTTGGTAGCTGGAGAGCAAGTTTAACGCATCTGTGAGCAAATTTTTTTGTCCTGTTCTTTAATTCTTCGGAGTTCAATTCTCACCTATACTTAGTTAAAAGCCATAAATCACCAATCATCAATCATATATCATCAATCAAAAAGGCATCAATCTGGGCTTGGAGCTGCTGATCCGTATAGGAGTTAATGGTCAGGGCATGCTGATAGCAAGTAGCCGCACATACACCGCATCCCTTACAAGCCACATCAATAACATGAACCTTTCTTCCCTTTTCCGTATGCCGGATTTCCAGAGCGCCGTAAGGGCAAAGTGGAACACAAAGCCCGCAGCCCCTGCAGGCGTCTTCATCTGCCAGAACGGAAATAATCGGTTCAACAACGACCGATCCTTTTGACAGGGGAATCGAGGACCGGGATGCCGCACCTAAGCCCTGGGCGATAACCTCTCGAATATTGGCCGGAAAACGCGCGCTGCCGCAAAGAAAAACACCGTCGGTGGCAAAATCAAGCGGCTTTAACTTCACGTGTCCTTCCAGAAAAAATCTATTTTCGTCAACCGGCACCCTTAAAATCTGAGAAGTAATACCTGCATCTTCCGGTGCCACCAGCGGTGTGGAAAGGACCACCAGATCCATGGGCAGGGCCATTTCGCGGCCAAGCAGGGAATGGTAAACTCTAACCTGATCGGATTCCACAATGGGAGGCTTGGCAGGATCGTAATTCATGAATAATACTCCCTTGGCTTTGGAATCCCTGAACATCTCCTCGTTTTCCACGCCATACATCTGCATATCGCGATAAAGGATTGTGACCCTGGCATCCGGGATTTGATCTTTAATCAATATAGCATTCTTGACTGCCGTCTGACAGCAGATCCGCGAGCAATAGGGCCTTTCTTGATTGCGGCTGCCCACGCACTGGATCATTACAATGTTTTTGATATTTGCATCTAAACCTTCTTTTAAAAGTTTTTCCATTTCAAGCTGAGTGATCACATGTTGACCGTCATAGCCGTAAAGCCCCTCGGGTACAAAAACACGGCCACCGGTGGCTACAAGGATTACCCCTATATCGATTTTCTTGACACCAGACTCTGTTTGAATATCGGCTTCGAATTTACCGATAAATCCCTGAACAGCGGTAACCTTAGCCCGGGTAAAAACCGTAATCCCGGGATGTTTGGAAACGTTCTCAATTTTCGCCTTAATCAGATCGTTGGCATCCATCATGGTGGGGGCAAGTTTATTCAGGTGGTTGAGCATTCCTCCCAGATTTTCTTCTTTTTCGACCAAGACCACTTCATAGCCGCGTCGGGCTAAGGCCGTGGAAGCCGTCATGCCGGCAATTCCTCCTCCAATAACCAGGGCCCGGGCACAAACTTCGGACGTAATGGACTCCTGGGGTTGTAATAAAGCCGCCTTGGCAACTCCCATACGGATCAGGTCCTTGGCTTTGGCAGTTCCATCTTCCTGCTCCCGCATGTGCACCCAGGAGCATTGATCGCGGATATTGACCATCTCGAAAAGGTAAGGATTCAACCCGGCCTCCTGGCAGGAACTTCGAAAAAGAGGTTCATGGGTTCTGGGCGTACAGGAAGCCACGACAACGCGGTTGAGGTTTTGCTCCTTAATCCCATTTTTGATTTCGTTAATACCGCCTTCGGAACACGAATAAAGGTTCCTTTGCACAAACGTCACATTCGGAAGAGTTTCAGCATAATCCGAAAGTTCTTCCATGCTCAGATATCCGGCTATATTGGACCCGCAATGGCAAATAAATACTCCGATCCTGATGTCTTGATCATTATTCTCAGGCAACGGCTTTCTCCTTTTCTAAGTTCGGTTGAAAGGCAATTTCAGCTGCGCGCTCGGCTGCGCTGGAAGCCTGGGCCACAGATTCGGGAACATCCATAGGCGACTCGGCGCAGCCACAGACAAAGATGCCCGGTATGGTGGTGTCTACCGGTGAAAGGAAGCTGGTCCTGATGAAGTTGTATTCATCCAGTTCGACTCCGAAAATCCTGGCCAGTTCAACAATTCCCTTGGTTGGCGCACATGCGGTCGCCAGAATCACCATGTCGAATTCCTGGCTTTTTACCTGGCGCTGGCGCGTATCTTCGTAGATCACGATTGGATTATTTCCAGGTCCCTCCATGATTTCGCTGACCCGACCGCGAACATAGGTAATATTTGAATGTTTGCCGCCGCGTATTTTGTACTCTTCAAATCCTTTGCTGACCGCTCTGATGTCCATGCCGAAGATGGTGGATGTGGTCTCCGGTTCATGCTCATGGGCGATAATGGCTTCCTTAATGGAGTGCATGCAGCAGTAACCTGAACAGAACGGATAAAACCGAAAATCACGGGATCCCACACACTGGATAAAGGCCAGCCGTTTGGCAACGTAAAAACTTTCGGCCTTGTTTTTCAGGTCGTCGAGAGATTTCGTGACAGCCAGATATGCAGCATACCGGTCGGCCCACTTTTTGCGATCCTCATCGTCCTGATATTGACCTTGCTGGTATTTATCATAAAATTGAGCAGAAGCTTCGTCGTATTTTTTTTCAAGTTTCTCGAGGGTTCGTTTAGATTTTTTTAAATTCTTTTCAAACCCTGCAATCTCGGCTTCAACAGCGCGATCCGATGGACGATCCAGGTGGCCTCCAGTGGGCCCGCTGGCACTCAAAAGCCTTTCGAATTCAATTGCTGTAACCACATTGGGGATTTCCGTGTAGCGGTATTCGGGAATCTGTGACGGATCAAAAACGTCGTAGCCAACCGCGATGATAATGGCCCCAACATTAAGTTCTATGATCCTGTCTTCCTGATCAAAATTTATGGCGTCAGCCTGACAGACCTTTTTACAGATCCCGCATTTTTTGCCGTTTAATTGGCGACAAAAGTCGGGGTCAATGGTATGGGTCGAGGGGATGCCCTGGGCAAAATAGCTGTAAATGGCACTGCGACTGCCCAAACCTTCATTGAAGGCA
>JBARSG010000444.1:0-2214 GCA_049644625.1 Desulfobacterales bacterium
TTACTTTGCAGATGCCATGCCTCCTTGTATTCTGTGACAGGCAGCTCGATACAAAGCCATTTTCGATCCGGCCCCGGATCTTGAGCGTTTTGTATTGGGTTTTGGCAAATTAACATATTATCTCAACAGTCCAAAGTTTTGTGCCGTCATGCGGCTAAGAGCATTGCATCAACCGTGCGCTTTCTGCTCTTTGACATAATTATTCGATAAATCGCGCTATTCCTGAAAAAGTGAAAATTATGATAGTACTCCTCCTGGATGACTGACTTGACAACTTCCTCTGAGGGAATCGTTGAGGTCACTGTTCGGAGCCATCCCAAGTACTTCTTCCAAATCGTTTCATGGAAATTCAGAGAAACGATTTGAAGAATGCCGGTGGCAATGCAGCCAAAATTTACAAAAGCTTCAATGGCGCTTGTTGTCTGCCTGATTAATCTGCGAGAACGCGGATCACCGGCTGCAGATAGATCACTCACATTTTGCTTGCCAATACGCGGCCAGGCACTGGTCCAAAAGCGATAGAAAAACACGCCCATCAGGTGTTTTAACACCTTGAAGCTGACTTCGATCTTAAACCGGTAACTGTAAGCCCGTATGATATCTTGAGCTGACAGGGTCAAATCAGAACACATTAAAATGAAGCATTCTGAGCCATCTCGAACAAGAACAAAGCGGATCTTTTCTTTAATCGGTTTCCAAATCAGATCCAGGCATAGAAATGAGACCTCTTCACACTGGCCGTAAATTTCAATCGTCGTTTGTTCAAAACTCTCGGCCATGGTCTCAAATAGATCCATAAGCTTTAGTTTGGCACCGTATTCTCGCGGCCTGCCGGGACGTCCGGTTTTAGGCGGCGGATCCTGGTAGCCAACAACATTGCTTTTGGCCCGTGTGACGATATGAAGCAAATGATTGCCACTGTCATCCAGAATCTGCCTTAAAATTAAAAACACAGGTCCCACGGCAAAATAGGCATCCAATACGATGATACACCTTTTACCCACAACAGATACCAGTTCCGCAGCCATGGCAGCCATCAGGCCGGTGACGCTGACCTTTGGCTTGTCTTTGACAACAGGCTCTGCTTTGTTCTGGAACTGTCGGATCGTTTCTACCCCTTCATGCAGCTCGGCACAAAGGGGGATACAAAAGATTTTTTTTTGCCCATCCGGCTAAAATCCCGATCACGCCGTGATGATGACCATAGATATACGGCGATTTGCCGGAGTTATCTGATTCCTGATGAAGCCTTTTAACACCAGGCATCTTTTCGGCTTCCTTGCTGATTTTGATGCCATCGCCGGCAAGCAACAGTCTTCCATCGATATGAAGCAGTGGGCAACCGGACAGCACGATTTGCCACCAGCGGTGCATAATATCTTTCAGCTGCCAGGACCATGCCCTGAAAAACGAAAGCAGGGCCGTATAAAGTGACGGCTTTATGCAAAGCCATCGCACGAAAGAGCTGACACCATGATGGTCAAGCCTGACGATAAAGCCGACAATCACGATGACAAACCAGTTAAAAGCCGCTTTCCGGCTGAAACAGGGCCTGAATTTTACCAATATGCGGCTAATCTCGTTTATCATGGCGCCCCCTTTCACTTGAGTCATACTCTTTTAAAGCAAAGGTATTGGGAGATGTTCTGATAAACGATTTGCCGGTTTTAACCTTTTTTAAAATAGCGGAAACAATGGAATCACGGTCCAACTCTACTTCAAAGTCCCTTTTTGCCAACTGGATAATTTCCGAAACGTGCAAGGGCCGTCCCGCGATATGCAGTACGTTTTTTGCTATTTCTATTTTTGATGTACGTTTAGTTTTTGGTTTAATGCCTTTTTGAAATCTGTTGATGACTTTAAGCTTTGATTCTGCAATGTCCTTTTGGTACTGTAAATATGATTCAAATTGATCCATGCGTGCATCCTCCTTTCATTTAGAATTATAGCAAAAGGATACACGCTGCAAAAGGGTATGTCAACACCTTTTTATGTACGTCTTACATTTTTATCAATTTGTTTTAAAACTGTGCGATATATAAATATTGTCTTCAGAAAATATGTACGTATAAATAACAATTGACATGGTCAATTTAAACATGTTTATGATCATGAGAACTTTGGACTCTCAAGTTATTATGTATTTTATAAGTATTATCAGCAGATGACTTCCTTTAACCGCCTTTCACCATGTTATCTCCCGGACATCCCACG
>JBARSG010000445.1:0-1721 GCA_049644625.1 Desulfobacterales bacterium
GCAAAAATACATACCGTGTAAAACGACCAGATCCAAGCATGTACCGCAGCAAACAAAACAGGGATGGTTGCAACGATAAAGTAAACTATATTTCGACTAAATGTCATTGGAAATGGGTAATGGGTTATAGAAATCTGAAGTATCTCCGCGTCACCCGTTAATCTGAAAGCTATGCAAAAAGTCTGCCGGCCGATATCCTGTATGCGTCTCGCTTTTGCATTGACGAAATGCCCGGCTCCAGACAGACCTGCACAAACGGAACATTGTTTAGAGCGCTCATGTTCTTAAGATGATGTGGCTCTACAGGACCGTCCGTAAGCTTTGATTCAACGAGAATCCAGGGAATATTGTTTTTAACAACAAGAAAGTCCGTCTCCTGCTTCTGTTTGTTCCGAATGTAAAACAGGGAAAAATCATCTATACTATGTTTGTTATCTTGACAATATACCTTTTAAAGCTATAATAGAGCTATGTATGATTTGAAATACAGACGGCAGGCCAGAAACTATCTGGCGCGCCTGCCACTAAAAATAAAATCGGCCATCGTAAATAATTTGCATCAGCTTGCAGCAAATCCGGACAACCCTTCCCTTAATATCGACGTTTTAAAGGAAAAGAAGGGATTCCGTCTCAGAGTTGGTCAGTACCGTATTATCTATACACGCCAGGATGATAGATTAATAATAGAAGTAGTAAAAATCCGCCCGAGGGGCGACATTTACAAGAGGTAATTATGGAATACCAGACAATTAAGGAAAATGGAAAAGTAAGGTTTGTGGTACTACCCGTCAACACATTCCGGGCTATCCTTGACCGCATAGAAGATGAGTCCGATCTGCGCGACATTCGTGAGGCCAAGTCTGAACCGCTATATGATCAAAGCGAAGCGGAAGACTATATTTTCATGAATCCTGTCAAACGGGAGCGCCTTGAGAGGGGATGGACACAGAAAGAACTTGGAAATCGAATCGGGGTAAAACAGGCTACCGTAGCAAAATGGGAACGAGAAGGCGCTGTTTATCGCAAAGCAACCAGACAAAAATTAGCTAAAGTCTTCGGAATAAGCGAGACAAGTTTCTCTTAAAAACTATAGCCCACGTTTTCCTAAACCTTAAATCCCCGACCTCTTCACCCTGTTGAATTGCTCCGCCAGAGTTCTTTGGCGGAGACAAAAAGGGGCGTTTTGCAGGTCTCACAGCATTAACCCCGGTTATTCAATCAATCCCATAAACTCTGTCCGAACAATAGCAAATTACCTGAAACAGTTTACCCCGTGAAATTCTGCTACGTAGACCTCCGACAGGGGATTTCACTGGGGTGCGGATATCTTCTGCATTATCCTCTGCATTGATATATGGGCTACGATCATGTGAATATCCTCTATCTTTTGCATATCATCAACTTTTGCCAGGATAGGAATATTTACAATTTGATAAAGTTTTCCGCCTGAAAACCCACACAACCCGACAGTAGTACCGCCATTTTTATTTGCATATTCGATTGCTTTGAGTACATTTTCAGAATTCCCACTTCCTGAAATTCCGATCACGACATCACCCGGAACAAAAAAGTTCTTCAACTGTTCGATGAAGATATCTTCGTAAGACAAATCATTGGCATAGGCGAGCATGGTTGAAATGCTGTCATTCAAACATATCATCTTAAATTTCTTGTCAATACCCAAACCACACCCTTTGTTGATGTCACACGCCCAGTGTGAA
>JBARSG010000446.1:0-6734 GCA_049644625.1 Desulfobacterales bacterium
ATGTATCAGTATACCGGGGGAACCACCGGTATTTCAAAAGCAGTTATGATTACCCACGGAAACCTGAGCAAGCAGGTCCAGCAGGTTGCTGCATGGTTCCCAACCTTCGACAGCAATGAAGTAATGCTGGGGGCGCTTCCCTTCTTTCATGCGTTCGGTCTAACCACGGCAATGAATTTGGCCATCTTTCTGGGATGGGGAGATATTCTGGTCCCAAAACCCCAGCCGGATGCTTTGCTTGAGGCGATTAGAAAATATAAACCATCATTTACCCCGCTGGTACCCGCCATGTATATCGGGATACTCAATAATCCGGCCATTAACAAAACCGACCTGACATCAATAAAAGGATGTTTTTCCGGGAGCGCCCCACTTCCACTTGAAATTATCAGAGATTTTGAGAACAAGACCGGCGCCGTAATCGTAGAAGGGTTCGGCCTGACCGAGGCATCACCGGTAACACATGTAAACCCTTTTGCCGGCGGAAAGCGGAAAGCTGGAAGTATCGGGATTCCTATTCCTGACACAGATTGCCGGATTGTAAATCTGGATGACGGAGAAACCGACCTTCCGGTTGGAGAATCCGGTGAACTTCTTATTAAAGGGCCCCAAGTCATGAAAGGCTACTGGAATAATCCCGAAGAGACCGCCGAGACTCTTACAGACGGCTGGCTCCATACCGGCGATATCGCCAAAATGGACCAAGAAGGTTACTTCTATATCGTTGACCGCAAAAAGGATATGATTATATCTGGTGGTTGTAATGTATATCCGCGGGATATTGAAGAAGTATTTTATGAGAACCCCAAGATTCAGGAAGCCTGTGCCATCGGGATTCCGCACCCGACCCGAGGCGAAGCGATCAAAGTCTTTGCAGTGCTCAAACAAGGAGAAACCGCAACTCAGGAAGAACTTATCGAATATTGCATGGACAAACTGGCCAGGTACAAGCTTCCCACAGAAATTGAATTCAGAGATGATCTGCCCAAAAGCAATGTGGGAAAAATCTTAAAAAAGGAACTCAGGGAAGAGGAAATGGCAAAACGAAAAAAAACAGGATAAACACCACTTTTAGGCGATTAGTGATATTTTTTGTGCTTTTTATGGAGAAAAAGAATGATCCAAGATTTAGCCGGGAAGGTAATGCGTTTCAGGTGGCTGATTTTTATTGTACTTGCGCTTGCCTATTTTTTTGTTTATTTCCATCGTCTATCGCTGTCCGTGGTCGCCAATGACCTGATAACTGATTTTCAGACAACCGCCAGTGTTATGGGCTTTCTGGGCTCCATTTACTTTTACTGCTATGCGGTTATGCAATTTCCCGCCGGACTCCTATCGGACTCATTGGGTCCCAGGAAATCTGTAACTTTTTTTTTAATCATCGCTTCCGCCGGAAGTATTATTTTTGGATTTGCGCCGACCTTAGAAGTTGCCTTTATAGGAAGAGTTATGGTGGGACTTGGTGTTTCCATGGTCTTCATTCCCACCATGAAAATTTTTTCCCAGTGGTTTCACCCTCGCGAGTTTGCTTTCATGACAGGTATTCTAAATGCGGTGGGAGGAATCGGCGTTCTCGCAGCCACTTGGCTTCTTGCCGTAATGACAATAGTTTTCGGATGGCGCATCTCTTTCGAGTTTATTGGTTGCTGCACTTTTGTCATCGTGGCTCTGGTATGGTTTATTGTCAGAGACCGGCCGGAAGATAAAGGCTGGCCTTCCCTTGCTGAATTGGATCAGAAAAACGGGCAAGCCTCCCGGCCGCTCAAGCAGATACCGTTGTTGGAAGGAGCCCGCAGAGTGGTATCCGAAAAATATTTCTGGCCGGTGGCCATTTGGTTCTTTTTTGATTGCGGGGTATTTTTCGGTTTTGGAGCACTATGGGGCGGACCTTATCTCATGCATGTTTACGGAATGACCAGGGCCCAGGCCGGCACGGTTCTGAGTATGATTGCATGGGGCATGATTATCGGAAGTCCCCCTCTGGGATTTTTTTCCGATAAAATAATGAAAAGTCGCAAGAAGCCTTTTATTTTGTGTAATTTAGTACTGGTTATAGATCTCGTCATTCTCAGCATTTATCCTGTCGGCCTTTCACGGATTACGCTTTATATCCTGTTTTTTGTTTTTTCCGTATGTTCGTCATCTGTTGTAATACTTGGGTTTACCATTATCAAAGAACTTTTCCCCACAGAGATTGCCGGTACGTCAACCGGTTTTGTAAACCTCTTCCCTTTTTTAGGAGGAGCCGTGTTTATGCCGCTTTTAGGACGGGTTTTAGATGCTTATCCTAAATCCGATGCAGGGGGATATTCCCTTGAGGCCTACTCAATGCTTATTCTTATTCTTTTAGGCGCCTCTATTTTATCACTGATTTGCACCTTTCTGACAAAAGAGACGTTCCCAAATTAATTCGTGACCGCCCTTAAATCCATATCGGGTACAAATTATGTTTCCAATGCAACCAACAGTAATTTTTCGACAGGCCGATACAATCAGAAAGCTGTTTAAATCAAATTGGTTAAGACCGGACCGGTCAGGAGGAGCGACTTCATGTGGGGCCGCAATCGCAGAATTCTGAGACCGGCGCAAGATCGATTTTATCCTGAATCTGAACCAGGGGAAGTTCTTGCTTGGTGGGTTTAAGTCGTGCCTTAATTGCCTGGAATACCGGTTTTATCGAAATGAACATGGTGATCAACGTTCCGATCAGACCAGCCCACATGGGTATGATTTCAGAGGCCTGACCGATCATGGCCTGGGCAGATAGGCCAAACCACGCATAAATCTGATCAACAACAAGTCCGAAAAAGACCGCTGATACGGCGATTGTGGTAAGGTAAATCGCGGTTGCCCGTTTCCCCAAAACTCCTGTTAAAACCGTCAGAGAGGCTATATTGGTCGCCGGGCCGGCGAGTAAAAATACCAGAGCGGCCCCGGGACTGACGCCTTTTAAAATCAGGGCGGCCGCAATTGGAGTGGAAGCGGTTGCACAAATATATAAGGGGATACCAACAGCCAGCATCAGCAGCATGGCAGGTAAGCCGGTTCCCAGATATTTGCTGAAAACATCATCCGGAATGAGCACGGTTATTAGTCCGGCCAATAAAAGGCCCACGAAAAACCAGGCAGCCAGATCACCCCAGAGATCGAAAACAGCAAAGCGAAATCCCGCCCGAAGCTTTTCTAAAAACGTATGATGATGCTTGTGCACTTCGGGTGAGCAGTTGACGCCATCGCAGCAACCATCCACCGGACAGGTAAGATCCGGTATAATTTTGTTGTTGGCGAATTTAGGGTTAAAAAGATTTTCAGCAATACCGGCTGCCGCAGCCGTGACAAACGCCACAAAGGGACGCATGACAGTCATTATGGGATCCAGTAAGGCATAAGTTATGGATATGGAATCTACGCCGGATTCCGGAGTGGATATGAGAAATGCGGTGGTTGCCCCATTGTTGGCACCTTGTTTCCGCAGCGACACGGCTGCAGGTAACACACCGCAGGATCACAACGGTATGGGAATACCCAGAATAGCAGCTTTAAGCACAGAAACAAACCGCCCCTGTCCGAGGTGTTTGGCCACTGAGCCCGGGTTAAGAAATACGCGTAACAATCCGGCGACAATCAAACCGAAAACAATATACACCGATGAATCAATAAGAAGATCCCAAGATGTCGTGAGGACATTAACTATAAAGTTCAAACTGATTTAACCTCCTTTACAGTGTTGATTAAGATACTACCTTGTGGGATATTGTCAAGGGGGACGTTTTAGATTGATTTCCTTATAGAACAGGCAGAATAGAAAATTTGGTTCAGATTATGATTTGCGATTTGTGAAATCTAAAATTATTGCATTTAAAATAAAAAATACTTCATTATTTTTTTCAATAACGGTGGCAAACCGATAACGCAGGTTTTGAAGGGCATCAAAATCAGGGTATTACCATTACATAACACAACTCACCTCTTTTCGGCCTTTTGATCATATCTCAAATTGCTATCTATAAAAATAAAACAGTCCTTGACAAACATCTCACCAACCAGTATATTTCGACATATGGCGAAGTAACGTATATATAAGGAGAGGCGGATATGTTTGCTTTTATGATGATCACCAAAGCCCTATCTGATGAAAACCGAGTTCGTTCGTTGCTGGCACTGCACGGACGTGAACTGTGTGTGTGCCAGATTATAGAACTTTTAGGGCTGGCGCCCTCAACGATTTCCAAACATATGTCGATTCTTGCCAATGCCCGATTGGTTGAAGGTCGCCAGGAAGGCCGTTGGCGGTATTACCGCCTTGCCGGCGGTGAAGCACCGGATGAGGTGCGCGAAGCCATTGACTGGGCCTTCAGATCACTTTCGAAAACACCACGGATTCGGCAGGATGCCGAACGTTTAAAGGAAATTTTAACGATAGATCCGGAGGTGCTGTGCAAGGCTCAAAATAGAGCATGATCAACGATTAACAGTTATAGACCGAAAGTCCCGAATTTGGTTCTTTGCATTTTTTAATATTGTCATGGAAGACTTTGATCGTCAAACAGACTGAAAAATAAAGGAGAATAAAAATGTTATTGGAATCATATAGCAAGGAAATATTTAGGGCCGAGTGCAACCCGGGCTTTGAGGCACTGCACTGTTTTGCCCACTTGGATCAAGATGTGGGCGAAGCGATCCCCTATCTGAATGCCGCCCAGGTGACCGAAGGGGCAAAAGGACCTGAAGACTGCCCGCCCTTGGACGACACAAGTAGAGAACGGCTGTCGATATATTTAGATCAGTTTCGTTTTGATTTTTAATTTTTGAGAAGAGGAAACTATTGATGAGCAATGATGCTGTTTTGAATAATGATCGAAAAATGACCAGTATTTTCGAGCGATTCCTGTCCCTATGGGTTGTGCTGTGCATTATTGCCGGTATCCTGCTCGGTAAAATGGCCCCCGGTGTAGCGCAATACCTCGATGGTCTGGCTATCTATGTCAAGGGGGCACCAGTGGTGTCCATTCCAATCGCAATCTGTTTGTTTTTCATGATGTATCCAATCATGGTCAAAATCGATTTCGGTGAAGTCATCAAGGCGGGCAAGAGCGGCAAACCGGTATTTTTAACCCTGTTTGTCAACTGGTGCATCAAGCCCTTTACCATGTACGGGATCGCCATTTTTTTTCTCGGTACGCTGTTTTACAATTTCATCGGTCCGAATGCCGTGGATTTGGTCAAGATGCCGTTTGGTCTCGACCTCCCGGTAGGTGCGACCCACGGAGCCGGAACTGTGGTGATGGCCGATGGCATCAAAATGCTGGAAGTTCCGCTTTGGCGCAGCTATCTAGCAGGTTGCATTCTGCTGGGGATTGCGCCGTGTACCGCCATGGTCTTGGTGTGGGGCTATCTGGCACGAGGCAATGACGGTCTGACACTGGTGATGGTAGCCATCAACTCCCTGACCATGCTCGTTCTTTATGGTGTTCTGGGCGGTTTTTTGCTGGGTGTGGGACGTTTACCAGTACCCTGGCAGGCTTTGCTGCTGTCAATCGGCATTTATGTGGCCCTTCCCTTGGTGGCGGGCTATCTTTCACGAAAAAGGATCATTTCCGCAAAAGGTGAAAGATGGTTTAAGGAAAAATTTTTACACGTTCTTACCCCCATTACCATTCTCTCTCTGCTCATTACCCTGGTACTTTTGTTTTCCTTTAAAGGTGAGGTGATTGTCAGCAACCCGCTGACCATCTTGTGGATCGCAGTTCCACTCTTTATTCAGACCATGCTCATCTTTTGGCTTGGTTATGGCCTGGCGCGCCTGATGAAACTTCGATACGTGGATGCAGCACCAGCTGCCATGATTGGTGCTTCCAATCATTTCGAAGTAGCCATTGCCACGTCAACCATGCTATTCGGTCTTTCGTCCGGCGCTGCTCTGGCCACAGTGGTGGGTGTGCTGATTGAAGTTCCGGTGATGCTTATGCTGGTGAAAATTTGTTTGAAGACTCCGCACTGGTTTAAAAGGATAAATGTAAAAACCGTAGCAGCTGAACAGACAACGACCGGATAGTTGCTGTCGGGTCGATATCCTAAACAATTTTTATGTGTCTTATCGAGAATTAAAAAAAACCAATAATAGGAATTGAGCCTGTTCAATACTTAGGGTTCAAGACTATACTGATTTTTATGGATTTCATAAAATCTAAAATGATATCGTGAGTCAAGACAATATCATGTTCAATCGCATGGATGGTAACATTTTCAATGCCCTTATAGCGATTGCTGATTTCCATTACGTATCTCAGGTTGACCTTTTTATGTGATCATGGCAAGAGATGTCAAATTGGGGCTTGAGTAAGAAAGTGGCAAATGGCGACATTTACCAAAAAAGTAATCATTTCTCTGCTGAATTCTCTTGATTTCGTCCCCATTTTAAGCATAACTTAAAATCCGGTTTTGAAGTTACAGAAAAAACAGTCCCATATTTAAAGTATATATAATGCCAAGAATTCTTTTAGTAAAATTAAGAACATTTAAAACATTACTTGTTATCTTTATAATCTTGGGTATTTTCCCAAACGGCGTTATGGCCGAAGCCTGTTTCTGCGGAGAAGCTTGCTTGCATAGCCTTCAAGATAAAACAACAGCAAGAACAGGTTCTCCATTTCATCATCGCTGTTTCGGGACTCACTGTAAAAGCTGTAATTTGGAAGATGGACAAACACTTCAGGCAACAAACTCTTCTACCC
>JBARSG010000447.1:0-2525 GCA_049644625.1 Desulfobacterales bacterium
AAATCATTTGAAACTGACTCCTTCGGAAATCCAGATTGCAAATCTTGTTAAGCAGGGCATGACCTCCAAGCAAATCGCCAAGATGTTCAATCTGTCCAGAAGAACCATCGAGACCCATAGAAGAAATATCAGGGACAAGATAGGGTTAAAGAGTAAAAAAGCAAACCTTAGAACCTATCTTTTATCCACCGAATAACACCTAATTTATCTACGTATTTTATACCTATCTATTCAGTCTTGACTTTATTATTTTGAAATAATATTATTCGTCAGTCATAAGTTCTCTAAAAAGCCTTTAAAGTCCCCCTTTGAAGGGGGAAGGGATGTAACTCTTGGAAATACTACCAAAAACATCCACCCTGCAGTCGCTCTCTTTTTGAGGAATCATGAGTTCACCAATATCTGAGAATCAGAAAAGCCTCAAGCCATTAACTGGAAAATCGTTTTACATTGTCGGCCCCAGGCGAATGCAAAATGAGCTGATAGCCTCGCACCTGGAACGGGAAACCGGAAATGTGTGCCATGTGCTGGAAGATATCAATCGCATCCCAAAAAATAATCCTAAAAACCCTACCCATTCAAATCTCGTGTTCTGGGACTGCCATGGAAAAGATCCGAAAAGTCTCATGGATGAGTTAACAACTTATACCCGCCAGACACAATCATAAAACCGTGTCGTCCTCTTTAATGTGCCCCCTGACCTGGAGTTTAAAAAGAAATTCGTATTAAAGGGAATACACGGTTTTTTTTATGAGCATGATCCACTCGATATTTTTCTCAAAGGGGTTCAAGCTATTCTTGGCGGAAAATTGTGGCTTTCCAGGGAAATGATGACCAAATGTATTTTTGAAGGCAATGGTAAAGATAAATCGTCAAAAAGCAGCGGCAACGATCTAAGCCAGAGGCAGATCCAAATACTTGCCCAGGTTGCCATAGGTGCGACCAATGATGAAATTGCTGACAAACTTTGCATCAGTCCTCATACGGTGAAGGCCCATCTTTATAGAATATTCAAAAAAATTAATGTCCCCAATCGAGTCCAGGCATCTCTCTGGGCCGCCAAGAATTTGTAGCACCGGCCCCTTCCCCGATACGATTTCCCGAACTCTAAACCCAGAACCCTGAACCCAGAACCCTGAATATCCAGTAAATCCTGTCTAAAAAAAGAAAATATCATGATTTCATGCCACCAAATCCTATAGATTTCGCAGACAGCACAGATTACTGGCAAATTCTATGCATTGCAATTTTTTAAAAGCTATGATATTTTCAATTTTCGATATTAACCTCCCCAGGACCACCTTTAAGTTATGCACGTTCTGAACCAACGGATAACATAATTGACTGACTTGACACCAACAATTAAAAAGTTTAAACTATAATTTAAAAAATATTAAGCGACACATAACATAGTATATGGAGAGTATAATATGGCACAATTGAATATAAACATTCCTGTAGATAAAATTGCCGGCATGATTAATAATATGGAAATTAAGGAATTGGAGACTTTATGTCTTTTACTCAATGATGATGGTCGTGAGTTATTAAGGCGCAAAAAAGAAATAGAATCCGAAGATATTCGATTAATTTCCAGGGATGAAGTATTTGATGTATAAAGATTTATACCATCCTGCAGTAAAAAAAGATTTGAAGAAACTCGACAAAAACGTCAGGAATGATATTAAGGAAAAATGGATACCCAAGCTATTATTAAAGCCATTCGAAGGCGAAATGTTAACCGGCTCTTTAGCAGGAATTCGATCATATCATTTTAGCATTGGAAGGGTTCAGTACCGAATTGCATATAGTATAAATGGAATGAACATATTATAAAAATGTTGATGATAGCAAAAAGGGAAAGTTTCTACCAGATCTTAAAAAGACGATTTAAATAATCATTCATAGTACTTATTATTAAGCAAAAATTGTATGGACTCCAAAGCAAATTTGCCTTGCCTTGCCCTTCATGCCCCGCCCAGTTAAATCCCTTCGGTCTATTTAACCGGGGAACCCCTGAACCCTGCTTGCCCAGTTAAATTTTTCGCAGAAAAGGAGCGCAGCGAATTTAACCGGGGAACCTCTGAACCCAGAATCCAGAACCTTGAACCCTCCAACTCTGCCCTGCCCCGTAGGTCCGGCAGATCGTACTGGGGTGGAATTCTGCTCCGCAGACCCCTATCAGGGGATTCCACTGGGGTCTGTCCTTAGTGAACTTGAGGTTGCTAACACCACCAAGCAAAAAGCCTTTCCCTCGAAGAGGGATCGTTTATTTTGCCTTTCTTCCGGAAAGGCAAAAATATCCAGATGATCCTGTTAATCCTGTCAAAATTATTTTGGGCAATTTATTTCTTCCGAAGCCCTAATTGGTTTGCCGGCTTCATTGTTATTCAATGACAAACTGATCTAGATTTCTAACTATACCAATAAGTTTAATTTTGATGATATTGCGTGACTTAATACTAAAGTATTACACTCCGTAAAAATCATACTACTTTATTCTTACACTTTCCCTCATCATATTT
>JBARSG010000448.1:0-1766 GCA_049644625.1 Desulfobacterales bacterium
ACTTAGCGCTTGAAATAGCAACATTGTGGTATCAAAAATGAAAAGCAGGACCATTTTTGATGACCCTGCCAATACGATGGCCCCCTAAGATGCCGTTATTTTCTCATGAAAAGATGCACGCACACCCGAGGAGCCTTTTAGATGCCACCCCTAACTTCCTTTTTAAGATATAACCTTTGGAGGCCTTCAGACCATCTCATGGTTTATTATAGTTTGTTGAGTTTGGGTAGTATCTAAGATAGTATATGATAGGTATTTCCCTTTGTCAAGACCTTAACGGAGACTGATAAAGATGTAACTGGATATGTCAATTTGTTGGAATTGAATGTAAAATAAAAAAGCGAATATAGGACGTTTCGCTTCAAACCTATCCAGTCCAGCGAATTATCGGTGAAAATTGAAGATAACATTCCAGAATCATGCATTTTTTAAATCTATTGCAGATTATTGGGGTGTTAATCGGAAACACAACATATTGAACCAGACAAGGCTTGCAAAAATAGAAGATTGATTGCCTTAATCATGCTTTTCGCAAAATTGAAGATTCGCAACCCAAATCATTACCTCAATTTTTACGTTAAATAATTGGTCTTGATTTTGGGAATATCTGGTACTCTTGCCAGTATTTGGGCTACAAACAATTTATCAGGCATTGTGATATCTGTAAAGATTTAGGGCTTAAAATCCCGGCCATACATAGCAGTAAAACGTACAGGTCTTGGATCGACGATGTCCAAGAAAATCCATTAATTTTTCAAACGATCAAATGAGCTATCATCTTTGTGAACGCACCGCAAAACCCCGAAAAAATTTGGTGCAGCCGTGTCGCTTGAAAAAGTCCTCGCCGCTGCAGCTACCCCCGTGTAATAGGCCAGATCCGATGTCGATAGAGTAGTCGTAGCCCCAAGCCGACGATGAATCTCTTGTTTCTCCAGACCATACCCAACATCCAGTGGTTTTCAAAAAAGGTTTAATATGACATTTCTCGCCCTTCTGATAAAGAGTTTCAAGTTCTTTCCTTGTAGGCATTCGCCAATCTCCACCAGAATCGGCGGTAAGACTCTCAACCCATTTTTTAGCATCGTACCAGTTTGTAGCCTTGTCAGGTCCGGCTATCCATTCAAGACCTGTATCTTTGTCGCAGTACACCGCGCTTTCTAACGCCTTTAGTCTGCTTGCCTCCGTCTCCTGTGCCTGCACCTGATTAATTATAGATGCAAGAACAATTGATGTGGTAATCACCAGTAATAACTTAGATATTCGTGATTTATTAAGATGGAACTTCATTATTTGTCCTCCTTCCTACAATTGATAAATTAATAGAAAATGAGGTCAGCGGAACAAGAAATGTTTCACAATGGAAACTGAGTCGAGATAGAGGAGTGATTTCAAAAGAAAATATATTTGAATTTGTTACATTAAAACCTTAATAGTGTCAATATCAAACACCGAACTGTGCTTTCTTACCAAAACAACAACCCGAAGCAAGTTTATACCAATTGCATATATCGTAAAACCCACAAAAAAGCAAAAAGGGCGGGTTTGATAGGGTGTTAACGAAAAAGGGCGATTCAGTTGAATCGCCCTTTCGAAGAATTATGAAGAAAGGTTGACAATCCTACGAGGCCCTTGCCACGTACAATAGTCTTCCAAAATGTCGTATAGAATATCTCTAAGGTCGAGCCATATAGACCAACCCTTAAAAATTTTATAAAATAATGTATATTGTATGTCAAGTAAAAAATGTGCGATATATTGTGGTAGAA
>JBARSG010000449.1:0-3886 GCA_049644625.1 Desulfobacterales bacterium
GGACTTCTTTGTGCATGCGTTTTTAACCATCGGTATAACCCTGTTTTTAAGTTTTTTTCTGTTCCAGGGATGTGTTAGGTTAGCTGCAGGTTCTGAGAAAATAACCCGCAACGCATTTGAAAAAGTGAAACATCAGATCGAAGAGTTCCAACCCATATCCATGAATCCTGTAAGCGAACAAATAGATACCGTGTTGAATCTGACTTTCTCAAATCGACCCGCTGAGTAAGTCATGTATCGCCGGAGCAAATTTCTCCGCAACTCGAATCAGGTCTTGAAGAATTCGGTCTAATGGATCATATGGAGAAAAAATATCTTGCCTCTACGGCAATTGAGAAACTAAAAGTGACGGTTTGGTAACACGTCTGTTTTATTCCCCTTGTGAACATGAACCAGGAGGTATTTATGAATGATCCGAATCTTAAAGATGTGATCATTAAAAGATTTAAACCGTTTCAGGATGAAATATTAAGCAGCTATAAAGATAATATTCATTCCATAACCCTAACCGGAAGTGCCCTGACGGACGATTTTGTGCCCGGCAAATCAGATGTTAATTCGGTATTTGTCCTCAGGGAAATGGATTTGAAGTTTCTTGAACTTCTGGCGCCTCTGGGGAAAAGATACCGCAAAAAAAGGATTGCAGCCCCCCTGATTATGACTCCTGAATACATTATGAATTCTCTTGATGTTTTTCCCCTTGAGCTTTTGAATATAAAGCTTCTTCATAAAACTATATTTGGAGAAGATCTCTTTCGGAATCTGGAGATAAAGCGATCTGATCTCAGGCTGCAGTGCGAAAGAGAACTGAAAGTCAGATTGATCGGTCTCAGGCAAGGCTATATCTCTTGTTTGGGCAACAGTAAAATGCTCATGGATATGTTTATCGATTCTTTTTCAGGATACATTCCGCTTTTTAAGGGGATTATTCTTCTTTTAGGAAAGGAGCCCCCGGTAACAAGCCACGATGTAATGGCGGTGCTTGAGGAAGTTTCCGGCGTAAACACAAGCGTATTTAACACGGTTTTAAAACAGAAAAAACAGAAGACAAAACTGATGATGGGTCAACTTAATACCATATTCGAAGATTATTATGCAGCGATCGAGAAACTGGAAGATATTACGGATGGCGTCAAAGATTAAACGAGCGGTTTTCCTTGTAACCCTGTTCGTATGCCTTGTGGCGGTACCCGTTTCTCATTCCGCCGGCATTCCGGAAAGGCCTCTTAAATATGTCGTTGACCTGGCCGGCATTGTGGATGACGCCACAGAGAACAGGCTGAACGGATATCTTCAGGAGCTTGAGCAAAAGACAACGGCCCAGCTTGTTGTCCTGACGATAAATAGCCTCGAAGGTCAATCCATCGAAGACTTTTCCATAAAAATTGCCCATGACAAATGGAAACTCGGTCAAAAGGGAAAAGACAATGGCGTGCTGTTCCTTATATCCGTAACAGACCGAAAATACAGGATCGAAGTCGGCTACGGACTCGAAGGCGTGCTTCCGGACAGCATGGTCGGCAGTCTGGGCCGCAATTTTCTGGTGCCTTTGTTCAGAAAAGGCGAATATTCAAACGGTATTTTTGTCACAGCCGTGGCAATGGCCAATGAGATTGCCGTGGATGCGGGAGTTAAAATAGACGGCATGCCGACCATAAAACGTCATGTTCAGCCCATAATAAAAGACAAACCCGGTGGTCTCTTGCATACGATAATGACCATCGGATTTCTTATGGTCATAGTGATTCTGTTTATTAAAAACCCGAGACTATTTTTAATGCTTCTTTTGTTTTCATCCATGGGCGGAAGAAGGGGATCATGGGGCGGTGGCGGCGGATTTGGCGGCGGCGGATTCGGCAGTTTCAGCGGCGGCGGTGGTGGCGGATTTGGCGGTGGCGGCGCATCAGGAGGCTGGTAGTTACTTGTTAATCTTTTACTGATAATTCATTGGAGGACCATTATGTCAAAACAATTTAAAATCATACTCATCACGTTAGGAATCATCCTAGTTGTCGGTTTTATGTTATTGGGAAAAATCGTATCCGGTTATAATACAGTTATTACCATGGATGAAAATGTTAAAGGGAAATGGGCCCAGGTGGAAAACCAGTTGAAGAGAAGATACGACCTTATTCCAAATCTTGTTGAAACCGTAAAAGGTTATGCAAAGCATGAAAAAGAACTGTTCGAAAATATAGCACAGGCAAGGACCATGTATTTTCAGGCAAAGGATGTAAAAGACAAGATTAAAGCTTCAAATCTGCTTGAGGGAACGCTCTCAAGACTTCTCTTGCTTCAGGAGAGATACCCGGTCTTAAAGGCCAATGAATCGTTTCTAAAACTTCAAGACAGCCTTGAGGGGACGGAGAACAGAATTGCAGTGGAACGAAAACGATATAATGAGTCGGTTCAAATTCTGAATACATACATTCGGACTTTCATGGGCAGATTTTATGCAATGTTTGCAGGGGTCTCAAGTGCAGAATATTATAAAGTACCCGAGGCGGAGCAGGCAGCCCCCACAGTAAAATTCTAAAATATAACCGTTGAACTCCGAACCTGGGCGGTTTTTCCGTGTAACAATCATGCCTGAAACTGATCCCGTTCGATGAGTGGATGCTCGCCTGCAAAGGGGATGACGGTGATGTAAAATAAAGGAGGAATGAGAATATGAATGAACAGGAAACAAAATTAAAGACGCGACATAATTTTGGTGATTTTCTTTACTGGAACCTGGTTGTTTCCGTACCGTTTATTACGGCATGTATCGCCATTGCCAGGGATTCAATTCTATGGTTAATTTTTTATATAATAACCTGTATCTTACTTATCATGGTCATCTATAAATTTTACTGTACCCATTGCCCCCATTACATTCAAAGCGCCAAAAACACCAAGTGCATGTTTTTTTGGGGAGTTCCTAAATTTTTTAAGGAAAAACCCGGCCCCTTAAGTCTGCTTGAAAAATCCGTGGCCATGTTGACACCTTTGGTTGTCGCATTGCTTCCGCTTTATTATTTGTTGTTACAACCGGGTTTGCTGGTTATCTACTTTCTCTCTGTAATCGTTTTGTGCACAACTTTGAGAAGATATGAATGTAAACGATGCATCTATACCCAATGTCCGGTAAACTGTGCGGAAAAATAGTCTGGGCATGTCCGTAATTTGTATTTTTTTCGGATGACCAAGTCATTATGTCGACAGGACTTTCGTGCAGATCATAATTTGCCAATGCACTCTCTGTACGAAAGTCCCGGATTACGTATCATTCCCACCGGTTACGGCCTACTTTTTTCAGATCAATATAATGTACAGTTCCTCGTTCATTTATAAAAGAGGTTAGAATCCAACTGACCAAGCTGATTAAAAGTGATCCAAAAACTGCCGACCAAAATCCGTAAACTTCAAAACCGGATATCGCCCCGGAGGCCATCATAAGCATGATTGCGTTTATCACAAAAGTAAAAAGGCCGAGACTCAATACATTTATGGGAAGCGTTAAAATAAATAATATGGGCCGAAAAAAAGCATTCAGTATTCCTAAAATAGCTGCAGCGAAAAATGCGGATAAAAAATTACTTACGTGTATTCCATCGAGCAAATAAGACGTTACCATGATTGCAACCGTTAGAATTAACCACCTCAGAAAAATTCCTCTCATTATTTTTCTCCGTAAACTCGATACAAAAATTTAAATATATACTGAAAATGCCCATAACTTGCATTTTTTGCTTCAACGTTTCATTACTCAAGGTTTCGAGTGTCCGTGTTTTAATAATCCACGCGCTCTTTCAGTTCCTTCCCACACTTAAAAAACGGCAGCTTTTTAGGTTTAACCTGAGTCGATTTTCCGGTTTTAGGATTTCTTCCGGCATACGCTTTATAT
>JBARSG010000450.1:0-4609 GCA_049644625.1 Desulfobacterales bacterium
TCGAGCAAAGGGACCAACCGTTTAATGGTGCTTTGAATAAGTGAATCATTACCCATAAATTTAACGAGTTGTTTTGGATAGAGTTCTCTTGATACGGGCCAGAGACGGGTTCCTGACCCACCCGCTAATAGAATCGGATATACATTCAGTTTATTTTTCATAGGGTCAAGCCTTTTTTCATATCTTTGCTTCTTTCTGATGCCATTTCCATGCTGTTTTTATAATTGTTTCCAAGTCCTCATACTTCGGTTTCCAGCCAAGTTTTTTCTTTATTTTGTCGGAACTGGCAATCAGGATTGCCGGATCGCCCGGCCGTTTATCCGCTTCAATTGCCGGAATCGGTTTTCCGGTCACCTTTCTTGCCAGTTCAATCACCTCTCGAACTGAATATCCCCTGTTATTTCCGAGGTTATACACGGCACTATTCCCTCCGGACAAAAGTGATTTAAGTGCCAGCAAGTGGGCTCCGGTCAGATCACTTACATGTATGTAGTCTCTTATGCATGTTCCGTCGGGAGTCGGGTAATTGGCGCCAAAAATTTTTATATTTTCTCTCCGGCCGGTGGCCACCTCCAAAGCCAAAGGAATTAAATGCGTTTCGTTGCGGTGTCGTTCTCCAATTTTACCTGATTTGTCTGCGCCGGCAGCATTAAAATACCGGAGACTTATGTATTTGAGGCCGTATGCCGAATCACAATCCTTAAGCATCCTTTCAACGGCAATTTTGCTTGCGCCATACGGGTTGGTCGGGTTGCGGGGATGGCTTTCCGTAATCGGAATTTCAACCGGCTCACCGTAAACCGCAGCCGTAGAAGAAAAAATAAATCGCTTTACGTTATGGCGAATCATTGAATCCAAAAGTTCTGCGGTTGCCGCCATGTTGTTGCGATAGTACTTTAGCGGCTTTTCCACGGATTCGCCCACCAGTGAAAAAGCTGCGAAATGCATGACCGCTGAAATGGTATGAGTTGAAAATAAGTTGTCAAGCAGAACCGTATCGCCGAGTCCGCCTTCTATAAATTCCCCGCCGGGGAGCAATTCGCGGTGTCCTGTGGAAAGATCATCCAGTGTAATAACATCGTAACCTGTATCGAGAAGATCTTTAACCATGTGAGAACCGATATAACCGGCGCCTCCGACAACCAGAACTTTTCCGTTTTTCATTTCTCAAGGCTCCTAACGATAATGAGTTTTTATCCAGGTCTGATATTCCCCGCTTTTCACACGCTCGACCCATTTCCGGTTATCCATATACCATTGAATGGTATTACGAATTCCGGTTTCAAGGGATTGTTTGGGGCGCCAGTTCAAGTTTTTATTCAATTTGCTGAAATCCACGGCATATCTTAAGTCATGGCCGGGCCTGTCCTTTACAAAGGTAATCAGATCCCTTCGGGAACGGCCGTCGCTCAATGTGTTCTTCTCATCTAAAATATCACAAATCATTTCAACGAGTTTAATGTTCTCCAACTCGCTGTTACCTCCGACATTGTAAGTCTCTCCCGACTGTCCGTTTTTCATGATTGTCCAAATTGCGATGCAGTGATCTTTGACATACAGCCAGTCTCTGACATTTCTGCCATCTCCGTAAACCGGCAATGATTTTCCTTCAAGTGCATTTAGAATTATCAGCGGAATGAGTTTTTCCGGAAACTGATACGGGCCGTAATTGTTTGAGCAATTGGAGATGGTCATCGGCAGACCATACGTCTTGTAATATGCCCGCACCAGATGATCTGAAGAGGCTTTGGAAGCGGAGTACGGGCTGTTGGGTTTATAGGGCGTGGTTTCCTTAAAATAGCCTTTCCTGCCCAGGCTGCCGTAAACCTCGTCGGTGCTGATGTGGTGAAAGAGTATCATGCGGCTCTGGTGAATTCTTGCGGACTCCAGCAGATTAAACGTTCCGATAATATTGGTCTGTATAAATGCATCAGGTTTTACGATGGACCTGTCCACATGGGATTCGGCGGCAAAGTGACATACGCTGTCGATTCGATATTGTTCAAATATTTCAGCCATCCGAGTTCCATCGCATATGTCGGCTTTGATAAAAGTATACCGGTCTTTATAATCTTTTTCAATATCAGCGAGATTTTCCGGATTACCTGCATAGGTCAGTTTATCAACATTTACGATCCGTCCGGTAAAATCTGACTCTTTTAAAAGATATCTGACAAAATTGGCCCCGATAAACCCACACCCCCCTGTAACCAACATGTTTTTCATATTCTTATTTTCCCCTAAGATGAGCGTTTCAAATTCTAAAAGACACTCAAGTATCTATTATTTTTAATGAATTATCTTGATTTATATTTTTAAAATTTGAAACCCTTCGGGATTGTCGATCTTACCGCATCTACTGCGTCAGATACCGTCCCGCATAGTTGACTATAGCGGAACGGCATCTTCCTTGTATCTGCGGCAACCTCGACAATCGCTCAACTTAGGTTTCTCTTTATTATCTCGGCCACCAAATCTTCTCGAAAGCCGGAAACAAACTGATCGATGTCATCCTGCCATTGAGACATAATATTGATCCCTTTTTCCTTAAGATGCCGGTTTTCCAGAATGGAATTTTTCGGCCTTTGTGCACGAGTCGGATATTCCTCGCTGGTGCATGGAACAATATTATGGGGCACTTGCATTTTATTAAGAAAATATTCGGCCAGTTCAAACCAGGTGCAAAATCCCTCTGCGGTGGCATGATAAATTCCCCCGGCATCGGCATCGATTATCCGCTCTATCTGAAGCGCCAGTCCATAAGACCATGTGGGCGAACCGTACTGGTCATTAACCACTCTGATTTCATCCCCCGGATTTTTCAAGGCCAGGTTAAGCATGGTTTTAAGAAAATTGTTGCCGTTCACGCCATACATCCATGCCGGCCTGAGGATAACATGCCGATCGGATGCCCTCCGAACCACTTTTTCGCTCTCATATTTGGTCTTCCCGTAATATGAAACAGGATTGGGTTGATCCTTTTCCACATAAGGCTCCGGTATTTTTTTTCTTCCGTCAAAAACATAATCGGTGGAGATATGAATTAACCGGCCACCCTGTTTTTCCAAACACTTAACAAGATTTTCCGTGCCTGTCACATTGACATTCCAGGCCAAATTTTTTTCAATTTCACAATTATCCACCTGGGTATATGCCGCACAATTGATGATGATGTTCGGCATGAATTTTTGGACCAACGCTTCCAGATCAGCCCGTCGGGTAATATCCAGCTCGTCTAAATCGATGGCCAGCACCTCATGTGTTTCACGAAAAACACGAACACAGTCGGTACCCAGCTGACCCTTACCACCTGTTACCAAAATTTTCATGATTTTTTGCTTCCTGCAAATGTCATTTTACATGTTTATCAAAGCTATAAAAAAAAGAAAGGTAAAAATCGCATAAGATGACTTGAGGCGGTGAAATAGTGAGGTTTAAAAAATTGAAAATGGTGTAAAATGATGTCCATTCAGGGCTCTCAAAGAAATGCCTTTACATTTTGTGAATAGCTGCTTAAAAAAAGGAAGTTCTAAGGGCCACAGTAACATCCCTACCCTGCCTTCTGCACAGGAAAAGCTCTGGCAGGGATAGAAATGGATCTCGCAGTTCGAAATACCGGGCACGTTACTCTATGTTTTCATTAGATATTCTTGTAGATCAATATGTAAACTATCTTATCTTCGAAAAGGGACTTTCGGAAAAAACCATAGAATCGTACAGCAGCGACCTTGCCAGACATCTTGAATTTTTAAGGCAAAAAGGAGTCAAAAAGATCGCTGATGCTGATACGCCATTGATATTAAAGCACCTGATTGCCTTGAGAGATGCCGGTTTGGGATCAAAATCATGTGCAAGGCATCTCATAACCCTAAGGGGGTTTTACAAGTTCCTTGTCCGGGAAAAAATAATCGATTATGATCCTGTGAGGCTTATAGACCTACCCAAAAGCGGTCTTAAACTTCCGGATGTTCTGACCGTTGCAGAGGTGAATCTTATTTTAAATATTCCGGATACCGGTAAACCCCTGGGAAAAAGAAATGCAGCAATGCTTGAACTCCTCTATGCCGCCGGATTGAGGGTTTCGGAACTTGTTAACTTGAAATTTCTGGATGTAAATCTTGAAGCCTGTTTCGTAAGGGTGTTGGGTAAAGGTTCAAAAGAAAGGGTTGTTCCCATAGGTATGTGCGCAAAAGAGAAAATTGACGATTATATAAATATTGCCAGGCCTCTGCTTTTAAAAAACCGAATTAGCCGATATCTGTTCATCGCAAGAGCCGGAAAACCCATGACCCGCCAGGGCTTCTGGAAGCTTTTGAAACAGTATGCTCAGCAAGCAGGGATTAAAAAAAAAATCACACCTCACAGTTTAAGGCACTCTTTTGCCAGCCATCTTCTAGAGGGTGGCGCCGACTT
Organism: Desulfobacterales bacterium; assembly: GCA_049644625.1. GTDB lineage: Bacteria > Desulfobacterota > Desulfobacteria > Desulfobacterales > UBA11574 > S5133MH16. Next base: position 4,414 of record JBARSG010000450.1, read on the forward strand.
GAGAGCTGTTCAGATTATGCTCGGCCATGTTGATATTTCCACTACCCAGATTTATACTCACATAGCCCGGGAACATCTTAGGCAGATGCATGAGAAGTATCATCCCAGAGGTTAACCAGTGTCCATCCATAAACGGCATCTTTCGGCCCCCGGCGGCGTTCTCGCTCGTTTTCAATCCTCGAAATAGCGCGCTATG
>JBARSG010000451.1:0-8116 GCA_049644625.1 Desulfobacterales bacterium
AAGCGACTCCATAACTTTAGGCACTTTCAACTTGTACGCTTAAAGTAAAACAGCTCCTTCCAGGGGTTAAACCAAAGCCTGACCCTTTGGGGTAGAATTCTTTACTATAAACCGGCCGGCAAAATGAAGCGGGGGAGCGCACCCAGCAAACACGTACACAAGGTAGTCTTATGGCAGAAAACAACGATCAGCGTGATATTGAAAAGGATTTGGGCGAAAGGGTTGGGTCCATGGCAGAGGCTTTGGAGGTTTTAAAGGCGTTCGCAGACGGATTTGCCACGACCTTCAAGCACCTTTTTCGAAAGCCCATTACCGAACAATACCCGGAATACAAGCGTCCTTTACCGGAGCGGACCCGGGCCCGAATCATCTTGACCCTGGACCCGGACGGCGGGGAACGGTGTGTCGCCTGCTACTTGTGCTCGGCAGTGTGTCCGGTGAGTTGCATCTCCATGCAATCGGCAGAGAGAGAGGACGGCAGACGTTATGCCGCCTGGTTTCGCATCAACTTTGGCCGATGTATTTACTGCGGTTTATGTGAAGAGGCATGTCCGACGTCGGCCATCCAATTGACGCCTGATTTTGAGATGTGCAAGCGAGAAATTTTATCGCTGGTTTACGAAAAAGAAGATCTGCTCGTGGACCACGGGGGAAAAGACAAGGAATACAATTTCTATCAACATGCAGGGGTTGTTACGAAGGTGGGGGACAAAGGGGCCCATATTCAGGAAGAAAAACCGGTGAATATTAAGAGTAATCTCCCCTGATCCGGAAATTTCATGAAATTTTTAAAAGACTTATAATCTAAAATTATACCGAAACATAGAATACGTATTATGACTCTTTATTCCGTTATCTTTTATGCGCTGGCAGCTTTGATTCTCGTGTCTACGGGTTTGGCCATTACCCGGCGCAATCTGGTGCATGCGGTGGTTTACCTGATCATTTCCTTTTTCGGGAGTGCCATGCTGTTTTACCTTCTGGGAGCGCCCCTTTTAGCGGCGCTGGAGGTGATCATTTACGCCGGGGCCATTATGGTTTTATTCCTTTTTATCATTATGATGTTAAAGGTGGAGGGCTTCGAAGAACCGTTTTTTTCCATTCGTCAATGGATCCCCGCCGTTGGAATGTGCCTTGTATTTATTGCCGCAGGCACGCTGATGATCGTGGGCGATCCGGAAAGCCGGATTCCCCTGAAAGCGGCCGTGGCCGAACCCGTGTTCTTCGGACACTATCTTTTCCGGAAACACTGGCTGGCCATAGAAATTGTTTCTTTGCTTCTGCTTATCGCAGTGATCGCTGTTCTGTATCTGGGAAAGAATAGAGATAGTTACAAGTGAGCTAAAGTTGAAAGTGAACTAAAGTTAAGGAATGTTAGGCCAATTATATTTTTAATGACAGCGCGTTAGCGCTACCTTAACTTTAGGCACTTTAGATCACTTCAAACTTTAGGCACTTATGAGAAGGCTTTGGTATCATTTCCATTAGTAAGGGATATGTCGAGTATCTAATTTACTTATTAGTAAAAATGAACAAGGACCGATGATGATTGTTCCTTACAGCCATGTTGTTCTGTTGGCCGGAATCCTTTTTTTGATGGGGATGTTTTGTGCGGTAACACGGCGGAACCTGATCATGATTCTTCTGGGCCTGGAAATTATGTTAAATTCCTCAGCCGTCGCCTTTATCGGCGCAGCCTTGCGTTGGCAGCACCTGGAAGGACAGGCCATCGCGATTTTCATACTAGCCGTCGCCGCGGCCGAAGTTTCCGTGGGATTGGCATTGATTGTCTGTGCTTATAAACGGAGGGGGTCTGTTGATCCCGGCGCCTATAATTGATGGTATAATATGACTTTGACACTGATGAAAGATTGGACCTTTGTAACGGCCGCTATGACGTCGTTGCTTCCCTTCGGCGCCTTTGTGCTGATCATGCTCTTTACCCGAAGCAGAGCGCAGCTCAGTGCTGGTCTTTCCATCGGGGCGGTTACGGGTTCTTTGGCAGGCGCCGTTTTTCTGCTGGTCCGATACCGGCACCTGAAAACGTCCATCCAGTACGCCGGGCAATGGCTGGTATCCGGTGACATCACCGTTCCCGTTGGTTTTCTTCTGGATCCGTTAAGCCTCTTGATGCTCACCATTGTGACCGCAATCTGTTTTCTCGTTCAGATCTATTCCCTTGGCTACATGGCCGGAGACAGGGGGTTCTCTCGTTATTACGCATTCATGTCGCTTTTTGCCTGGTCCATGATAAGTCTGACCCTGTCATCCTCCTTGCTCCAGTTATATGTCTTTTGGGAACTGGTGGGCCTGTCCTCTTATTTGCTCATCGGGTTCTGGTACGAAAAATTCAGTGCCAGCGAGGCGGGGAAAAAAGCATTTGTCATGACCCGTCTCGGCGATGTGGCTTTTTTGATCGGTCTTTTGCTGTTGTTAATGAATTTGGGGAATCTGGATATCTTAAAAATGAACGGCCCCATGGTGACGGCGCACATGGCGCCAGGACTGATCACGCTTTCGGCCCTTTTGATTTTTGGCGGGGTCGTCGGAAAAAGCGCCCAATTTCCTTTGCTGACCTGGCTGCCGGATGCCATGGAAGGCCCCACGCCGGTCAGTGCGCTGTTGCACTCGGCCACCATGGTGGCCGCGGGTGTTTTTCTGTTTGCCCGTCTTTTCCCTTTTTTCAGCCATTCCCCCACAGCCATGACCGTCTGTCTCGCCATCGGTACCATCAGTATGCTCCTATCCTCCACCATGGCCATGGTCAGCCGGGACATCAAACAGGTCTGGGCGTATTCCACCATTAGCCAGCTGGGATTCATGATTATGGGGTTGGCTGCGGGAAGTTATGTTGCCGGGGTGTTTCACCTGACCACCCATGCCGGATTCAAGGCCTTACTGTTCCTTTGCTCCGGGGTTTTTATCCATAAATATGAAACTAACGACATGTTTGAAATCGGGAGACAGGGAGGCCGCCGTTTGAAAACTCCCATGATCTGCATGGTTATCGCCGCTGCCGCTTTGTCGGGCCTGCCGCCGCTTTCAGGCTTTTTCAGCAAGGAAATGATCATTGCACAATTGGCGAGCCTGGATAACCCCATATGGCTGGCAGCCGGACTGATGGGTGTGTTTTTAACCGCTTATTATGCATTCCGGCTGATCTTTATCATCCTTTTTCCGAAAAATGCCAAAGATGAGAAAGGAGGAGAAAACACCGCAATCATCCGCGACGGTGAAAAAGAACATCATCATTACCGGGAGATGGCATGGCCGCTGATCATCCTTGCGGCCATCACCCTGGTGCTGGGTTTCAGCCAGAAGATGCTGGAGCTTTTTCTCACCGGCCGACCTGTGGGTATGGAAGAACTCGGTGGAAATCACCATGCCTGGCTGTTATATGCAGCCCTGAGTTTGGCCGTGATCGGACTCATCCTGGCCTGGGTGGAATTTGGTCGCAGCAAAGCCGGCCAAATCGGTTTTGCCGAGCGGATTCCGGCAGTAAAATCACTGTTTCTCCAGCGGTGGTATATTGACCGGATGTATCGACTGCTTTTGGACGTCGTTATTTACCGGGGGGTATCCAATATATGCACAAAAAATGACAACCAGGTCATTGACGGGAGCATCCACGCGGTGAGCAAAGGTGTCGTAAGAAGCGGCCGGATGCTTTCCGATCTGCATCTTTCGATGATTCAGTATAAACTGATGGTGATGTTTGTGGTCATACTTTTTCTGGCACTTTACTTTTTCTTTTAAGGTCATATTCAAATGCACATGGCATATGCTGATTTTCCCTATCTGTCCTCGATTCTGCTCAGTTGTGTGGGAGGGCTTTTGATCATCCTTTTTATCCCTAAAGATAAAAAGGACACCATCAAATGGGTCAGCGCCGTCTGTTCCGGGATCACCTTGCTGATATCCGTTTATCTGTTCTTTGCCTATGACAAGAGTCAGGGCGGGCTCCAGTTCGTGGAAAAGTTTCAATGGATCCCGTCTTTGGGAATCACCTATTTTAACGGTGCCGACGGCTTTGGTCTGCCCATGCTGCTTTTGACCGGAATTGTTTTTTTTACCGCCGTACTCACCATGTGGGAGCTTCAGACCCGGGTCAAGGAGTTTTTCGCACTGCTTTTTCTTTTGGTCTCCGGTGTCTTCGGACTTTTCATGAGCATGGACCTTTTCTTTATTTTCATCTGGTATGATGTGTCCCTTTTTCCCATGTATCTGCTCATTGCCGTGTGGGGCAGCACGCGCAAGGAGTACGCGGCCATGAAGCTGACGCTGTATCTGCTGGCCGGCAGCGCGCTGATCCTTCCGGCCATTATTTATCTCGTGGTCAAATCAGGATTAAATACATTCGACCTGGTGGCGCTCATGCATCCGGGAACCTTTTCCCCCTTTCAGCAGAAATTTGCCTTCCTTCTTTTATACATCGGATTCGGCATCCTGGCGGGTGTCTGGCCGTTTCACACCTGGTCGCCGACGGGTCATGTGGCTGCGCCCACCGCGGTGAGCATGGTCCACGCCGGCGTACTCATGAAAATCGGCGCGTTCGGTGTGCTGCGTGTTGCCATCCTCCTTTGTCCTGAAGGCTGGCAGTATTGGGCGCATCTCATGGCGCTCCTTGCCGTCGTCGGTATTGTCTACGGTGTTTTTGTAGGATTGAGCCAGACCGATCTCAAGTTTGTTGTCGGATATTCCAGTGTTTCACACATGGGTATCGTTGGTTTGGGGCTGGCCACAGTGACCGTTGAAGGGCTCAACGGGGCTGTCTTTCAGATGTTTGCCCATGGGGTGATGACGGCTCTGTTCTTCTCATCGGTGGGCTACATCTATGATAGAACCCACACAAAAACCATTGCGGAGCTCGGGGGGCTGAGCCGTATCATGCCGGTGGCCACCGGATACTTAATTGTGGCGGCACTCACCGGTATCGGTGTTCCCTGTCTGGCCAGTTTCTGGGCGGAACTCACGGTCTTCATTTCTTCCTTCAAGGTCTATCCGGTGTATGGAACACTGGCGGTCTGTGCCTTGGTTGTGAGTGCGCTGTTCATCTTGCGGGTGGTGCAGCGAACCTGCTACGGGCCGAAAAACGAACGTTTTGCGCATCTGGAAGATGTCTCTTTTAAGTTGGGTATTCCCAGGATGATCCTGGTCTCGATCATCGTATTTTTTGGTCTTTTTCCTAATGTTATGCTGGACATGATTCAGACGGCATCAATTCCTTTTGTCAACGGGTTGCCATGATGAGTTGGATAATTTTCAATCCTGAATTCTACTTTTTAGTGGCGGGCACCGTATTTCTGGGTTTATCCATGGCGCGGCGGGTCAGACCCGAACAGGTCTATTTCATTGCCCTCATTCTGGCCTCCGTGGGGGTTGGGGTGTGCCTGGCATGCGTCCGTTTGGAGGGAGACCTCTTTTTGGGCACGTATCGTGTAGACCTGTTTTCCCAGGTGTTTAAAGTCATGCTGTCCATGGGTCTTTTTCTGGTGGTGTGCCTCTGTACGGAACTCGATGGGATCGAGGAACGGCTTCACCCGGAATTCTACTTTTTGCTGACCATTTGCACCCTGTCCATGATGATGCTGGTCAGCAGCGTTCACCTCTTGACCATATTCGTCGCTCTTGAACTCTCCAGTTATTCACTCTACACGCTGGTCTTCCTGAGAAAGGGGCGGGACCGGGGAATTGATGCAGGCATCAAATATTTTTTGATCGGGGCTTCCGCCTCGGCCATGATGCTTTTCGGTTTTGCCTTGCTTTACGGCAGCATCCAGGCCGCATATTTGGTGGAAATTCTTAAAATACTTCCGGGTGTCATTAATCGGCCAATGGTGATTATTGCCCTGATTCTGCTGCTCAGCGGATTTTTCTTCAAGCTGGCCGTCTTTCCGTTTCATTTCTGGGCTCCGGACGTTTACGAGAGTGCCGCCAACCAGGTGACCACCTATATTGCCACCGCTTCCAAGGTTGCGGCAATCGCCATTCTCATGAGAATCGTCGCATTGGCCGGTGGCGGCAGCACCTATCTGGTCCATATCCTGGTGACACTTTCCATCGTTTCCATGACCCTGGGCAACCTGGCGGCCGTTGTCCAAAAGGATTTAAAGCGACTGCTGGCCTACTCCAGCATAGCCCATGCCGGATATGTGCTTATCGGGATTTTGAGCATGAACTCGGACGGTTACGCCGGTGCCATTTTTTATGCGCTGTCTCTTTTGATGATGAAATTCACCTGTTTTTTGGTGGTGGTCAAAGTGGCGGACGACGGCAGAAATTTGGATATCGAACACCTGGCCGGATTGCATCGCCGTTCCCCGATTCTGGCCTTGGCCCTAATGTTGTCGCTTTTCGGTCTGGCCGGCATTCCGCCCACCATAGGGTTTACGGGCAAACTTCTGATCTTCACCGCGGCCATGCAAAAAGGTTACTTCACACTGGTGCTCATCGCCATGATCAATGTAGTCATTTCCCTTTACTACTACCTTCTGGTGGTCAAGGCGGCCTACCTTCTGGAACCTGGAAAAGAATTGCCATATCTCAAGGTATCTCCTTCCATAAAAGTGTTGGCCGGATTATTGATTTTCGGGATGGTGGTCGGGGGAATCTTTCCCAACTATATTATCGAGTTATCCAAAGCCGCCGCCATTGTTTTATTGTGAGAAACCGAACGCGGGTTTCAACTTAAATTAAAGTTCATGCCTATGATACACTTAATCCTTTGCCGACTTCACGGCCATAATCCTGTGCCACCTGGTTAGCACCGCCCAATGCGGCAGATTTGAGCATCAACAAGCCGCTCACCTTTCCTTCGAAATTTGCCTTCTCTGCTACAAAGAGCATGGTTTTCATCGGGCTCACTCCTTTCTGTTTCATTTGTTTTTTACTATCAGGAGTGTTACCCTATTTTCTCAACTTGCCTGTGTCAGGATCTGGAAATTAGCGCAGCGGTCTGCGAGCACCCACTGGGTAACAATATCGAATTTCATCCCGTTTTACCGGGAATCCCAAAGACTCGGACTTCGCTGGGAACGAGAATGGCCTTGTTCGGGGCTTGTCATTAATTTTCAAATGATTCGATCAGCGAAATATATTTCTCATGGATCATTTTCCTATCGAATTCCCAAAACTCATTAAGCATGGCCTGGTCTTCCTGCTCAGAAAAATAGCTTCTGGCTGGAGGGAAAAAGACCTTGTCCTCTTTTTTAATGTGTTTCGGGTAAAAGTCTACCAACAAGCGAAGATTAGATACGATTTCTGCTAATGCCGATTTATCGCCGTTTCTATAACGGTTGTTAGCTTCTGCAAGTTTTTTGGTAGTTTTACGTCCCAAAATGTGTTCTTCAATCAGATGATTCATCAACAGTTGGACCCCGAACGGTATATTTTTACTCTCCACGGATCATGACCAGCAACATTTTAAACGGTGCTTTTGCCTGAAGAGCATGGGAAATATTGGCCGGCATAATCAGCATTTCACCGGCAGAAACATTTTGTGGTTGGCCGCCAATGGTGATTTCAGCCTCGCCGTCCAAAATGTAGACTACCGCATCAAATGGTGCCGTGTGTTCACTTAGGCCCTGGTCTTTATCAAACGCAAAAAGAGTAATATTGCCGATATCTTTTTTTAGTAATGTCTTGCTTACTACAGAGCCATCAGCATAATTTACATGCTTTTCCAGATTGAAAGGGATGCCTTTGAATGCTGCGGTATTATTGTTCATGACTGCCTCCTTTTTCGTTTTAATTTGAGTCCAAGTTCGGTTTCGTCATCATCTTTGCCGGGAGTATATTTTTCTCTTTCAGCAGCTCACGACTCGTTTATTTTTCTCTCTAAAATCTTCAAATAACGTTTAAAAGGGTTATGTAACCTCTATCGTGTGCAAAGTGGAACAAAAAGTCCGCCCATAGCTACCATAACAAGTGATAAAGGCCTTTCAAATCCATGAACAACATGCCTATGGTTGTACTCAATTCGGTCATCAGAATGGCTTTACCGAGCTGTCCCTTTAGGACTTGCTGTAGAGAGCTTCAATTACCTGCATTAATACTGTCCATTTTCCATAATCTCAGTAGCAATCTCCTCGATAGACTTATTGGTTATGTCTAATAC
>JBARSG010000452.1:0-2519 GCA_049644625.1 Desulfobacterales bacterium
CGGCGGATGTGGTTTCGTCAAACCAGAATGCTACCGGTATGGCCCTTAAAGCGATTCAAACCCTGGTGAAGAGGTAGGAGGTTATCCATGGATAAAAAGTATGGTGTATATATCTGCACAGGTTGCGGCATCGGGGATGCCCTTGACATGGAAGATCTGTGCGAAGTTCCTGAGGAAGAAGGCCTTCCTGTTAAAACTCATCCTTTTCTTTGTGGCAAGGAAGGGGTTGAACTGATCAAGAAGGACATTGAGGAAAACGGCATAAACACGCTGGTTGTCGCCGCCTGTTCCCGCCGGGTTAATTTTGATGTCTTTAAATTTGACGGATGTATTGTGGACCGGGTTAATTTGAGAGAACAGGTGGTCTGGTCTCATCCCAGATCAGAATTTCCGGCGCTTACGGAAGAACAAAAAGATGATGAAGAGCACTTTGATCGCTTGCAGATGCTGGCCGAAGATTATCTGAAAATGGGAATGGCAAAAGTTGAAAAAATCGATTTGCCGGAGCCGTACAAGCTGGAAACCTTCAGTAAAAGAATTCTGGTTATCGGCGGCGGAATCACCGGTATCTCTGCCGCCCTTGATGCGGCCAAAACCGGTTATGAAGTTACCATCGTTGAAAAAGAACCCTCTTTGGGTGGATATGCGGCTAAAGTTCGTAAGCAGTTGCCCATTCAAGATCCTTATGAGAATCTTATTCCACCGGTCATTGAGGCCAAAATCAAAGAACTTGAGGCTTATGACAATATTTTTGTCAAGACAGATACGATTGTTGCCCGTATAGCCGGTGAGCCCGGGGATTTTACGGTAACATTAAAAAAGCCGGGTGAAAAGATCGAGTTTGATGTTCCGTATCCTCTGCCCGACGAGATGAAATTTGATGAAAACGGCAAAGAACTGGATGTTGAAGCACAACATAAACGTTACCTGGAGTACAATGAGGGCAAGCTCGACATCTTGCAACTCGATCCGGATGGTGAAAAGTTCGGTGCCGTGGTACTTGCTGCCGGATGGCGGCCGTATAAGCCTGAAAAGGATGAATTTGCCCATCTCGGATATGGTGAACTGCCGGATGTGGTTACCAACCACCAGTTTGAGGAGATGGCTGCCAAGGGTAAGATAACCACTTCAGACGGCAAAGAAGCCAAATCGGTTGTCTTTATCCAGAGTCCCGGTAAAGGCGAGGATGATGCCGACTTTAAATATTGCGGTTCGGTTACCAGCATGGTTGCTCTTAAGCAGGCCAAGTACGTGTGCGAAGATTATGAGGACGGAAAGGCCTATATTTTTTACCAGCACATGCGGACCCCCGGGCTTTTGGAAAACTTTTACAAAAGTCTCCAGGAGACCGAGGGGATCTTTTTGACCAAAGGGGAAGTCATCGGTGTCTCCAAAAACGGTGACGGTATGATTGTCGAGGCTGATAATACGTTGCTGGGTGAAAAGGTCAAGGTCAAGGCCGATATGGTGGTTTTGGCTACCGGCATGGTCCCGGCAACGGTGGATGATCCGGTGGTTAATCTGGCTTACCGTCAGGGACCGGCTTTCCGTGATATCGATCTTTTTGAAGGATATTGTGACTCAAATTTCATCTGCTTTCCTTATGAAACCCAAAGAACCGGTATTTATGCTGCCGGCGCCATTCGACGCAGCATGACCATGGAAGAGTCCATTGAAGATGCTACAGGAGCTACTCTTAAAGCGATTCAGTGTATCGAATCGGTAAACCGGGGTGTTTCCGTTCATCCCAGATCAGGTGACATGACCTTTCCTGATTTTTTCATGCAGAGATGCACCCAGTGCAAGCGGTGTACAGAGGAATGTCCGTTCGGCGCCCTGGATGACGATGAAACCGGTACGCCCAAGGCGAATCCTGCCCGTTGCCGGCGCTGCGGCACCTGCATGGGAGCCTGCCCCGAACGTATTATCGGCTTTGCCGATTTCAATATCGACAGTGTCGGATCCATGGTCAAAGCCATCGGCGTACCTTCTGAAGATGATTATGACGAGCCCCCTTTCAGGATCGTCGGGTTTGTGTGTGAAAACGATGCCTATCCGGCGCTCGACATTGCCGGCTTGAACAGGCTCAGCTATTCGGCCGATGTCCGGTTTATTCCGATTCGTTGCCTGGGGTCCATGAACGTGATCTGGATTAAGGACGCTCTTGCTCAGGGCATGGACGGGGCTTTTCTCCTGGGCTGCAAGCATGGCGATGACTACCAGTGCCACTTTGTCAAAGGGAGCGAACTTGCGGACATCAGAATGAAGAAAATCGGCGAAGCCTTGTTGAGTCTGGCCCTGGAAGAAGAACGGGTGGCCCAATTCGAAGTTGCCATTGATGACTATGACAAGCTCCCCAAAATGATAAATGACTTTGTGGAAATGGTTGAAGAACTCGGTCCCAACCCGTTCAAGGGATTCTAGGCAAATTGCGATTGACGATTTAGGCCTTTAATTTTAAATATTAGGCTTTTTGTGGCAAAAAAGATTACAGCTGATGGAGTGTAAAGTGACTAAAG
>JBARSG010000453.1:0-2968 GCA_049644625.1 Desulfobacterales bacterium
TGGTCGGTGATAACTATACAGTTGTCGATACCCGCCTCACATATACATTTCCAAATTATGAAGTCTTTCTTGAGGCCACGAATCTGTTTAACGAAAACTATGTTGAGTCCGGTTTTACACCCATGCCCGACCGCTGGATAATAGGAGGCGTAAAATTTAACTGGGATTAAACATTTGTAACGGTTCACGGTTCAAAGTTCACGGTTCAAAGGTTGGGTGATTTGCGGTTTCCGCATTCTGAAAAATGAAGCCGAGGTGTTGAGAAGGACAATGGGCTGAAGATACAAATACAAGATGCTGGTAGATTATCTTTAATTTCGAGCTGAATGCCCACAATTTCTTTGGTTATCAGGATAGATCAAGCGAGCTATCGCTGATGTTGAAAGCGAAAACATGTAGAATATCGCAAGCTCATTAACCCTGAACCTTTGAACCCTGAACCCGTGAACGGTTACCAAAATATTTTATTTAAGTTCAAATCGGATCGGAACCCTAACCCACATCTTAACTTTTTCTTGCCCTCTCATTCCAGGCTCGAAGGTCCAGTTTTTTACCGAAGATTTCGCGGCCCTGTCCAGGATCGGGTATCCGCTGGAAGATAATACATGTAAATCAATGACATTTCCAATTGGGCCCACCAGAACTTCAAGGACCACATTACCCTGAAATCCTCTTCTTCTGGCCACTGCAGGATATTTGGGAGGCGGATTTGATCGATAAAGAGGTCTTGCCTCACGTATGATCTGTTTTCCAGGCAGAGTTTCTCCCTCTGTGTCACTCTCTTTAAAAGCCGATTTTCTTTGAGTCTGTTCGGGCAGATCCGGAGTTTTGGGCATATCAACGGTTTTTTCAGGAATGGCTTTTGATGGATCCTTTCCACGTGTTGAATAACATCTTTAATGACTTTTTTGGGTTTGGGCTTAGGAAAATGCTTTGGATGTTTTTTTGTTTTGTGTTTCGGCTTGTCAAGAGCAGCCTTGGGCGTTGTCATCCTGGGTTGCCTGAGGACCAAACTCATGTTCATAACTCTAAGTTTCGGCATTTCACTGGATATTCTCTTGAGGCCATCAAATTTCAATCCCAGGAGAAATCCGTGTATACTAAGAGCGAGTATCGCTGCTATTATTATTCGTTTCACTGCTCAACATCTGCCTGAAGAGAAATTCGATGGATATCCGCCATTCTGATCTTGTCCAGCACCCGGAAAAGACTCTGGTATGAAAGGCTGCGCTCGGCAAAAAGCAATACACCCGGATCTTTACCGGCTCCGGTTTTTCGTTTCAAAACCGCTGCCAGATCGTTAAGAGCAATCTGTTCTTTGTCAACATATAATGTTCCGTCTGATTGTATGCTCACGGAAATTACCAATGATTTATCTATGTTGGCGGATGAGGATGTGGGCAGCAAAATCGGCAACCCGCGATGCACCGCCATGGAAAGCATTGCATAGATGAAAACCACAAGGAGCAAAAATACGATGTCAATCAGGGGAAGCATTTCAATGCGGACTTTTTTACTGGTTTGAAAATCAACTTTCATCTTTGATCCCTTTTTTGTTCCCCGTTATGGGTGACCAGTTTTTCATAGACGATTTCAAGACTTGTTGCATATTTTTCGATGGCAAGGGCAGACTTTTCAACCCGTGAATTAAAGTAATTGTAGGGAAAGACCGAAAGTATCGCAATCCCCAGGCCGGCGGCCGTGGTGATCAGGGCCTGTGCGATTCCTGCAGTAACAACCTGCGGATGTTCGATACCCGCCGAGCCCAGCGCCTCAAAGGAAAGAATGATCCCGATGACCGTCCCGAAAATACCCAGAAGCGGCGCCACGGTAATCATGGTGTCTATAATTCCCATATATTTGCGCATTCGCTTGATTTGCTCGGCAGCGGCCGATTCCATGGCTTTAACCATAGAAAAGTCTCGATGAAGAATTCCGGTGATAAGAATTTTAATAATATAGTCTTTGGAAGCCTTGGTTTTTATTCTTACCGACTCCCAGTCTCCTTTTCGGCACAGCTCAAGAACTTCATCCACAAGCGGTTTGTCCCGGCGCATATCTGTGCCGATCCAGAAAAAGATCCGTTCAATAATTACGGTCAATACGATGACGGAACAGGCCAGAAGCGGGTACATGACCGGTCCTCCTTTCATGAAAATATTCAGCATAATTTTTTCCTTTTCTTGTTCAATATATTTCGGCAGTCATAAAATATAATAGTCCACGGACGGCATCTGTCAAATCTTTTAGACGTTTATATTCATGACGGCCATGTGCCTATCTATGCCTGCTTATTTCTTAGAACAATTTAACTTTACCCTTTCTTGTAAAGGCAATGTTTAGCGGATTGGGAAAACAATTTCAAGCCCTGCCATCCAGTTTCTTTCCGGTGCGGGATAGAAATTGCGCGTTGTTCCACCTCCACCTGCAACCGCATATTGGGAATATTCCTGGTCTGTAAGATTGTTTACCCCGACAAAGCCTTTGAACCACTTCCACGCATAAGAGAGTCTCGTATTTACTGTGTAGTACTTGTCCAGTTTTTTCAATTGATTGGCCTGGTCACTGATGAGGAAACTGGATCCAATATAGTTGTAATCTGCCGAGAAAATAAGGCCTGGAATCACGTCATGGATTCGGAATCCCAGATTCGCCTTGTGTTCCGGCACGGCAGGAATTTCATTTCCTTTGAAAGGAGCCTTCTCGAACTCGGCCTTTTCATAGGTGTAGTTGCCAAAGAACGTTAATTTGTTGAAGAGTTCAGTCTTGCTCCCGATCTCGATACCCTGGTGAAGTGTTTCAGGATGATTCGTGTTAGTAAATGTGGCGGCGTTGAAAAAGATTTCGTCTTTGATTTCAGCACGAAACAGGGTCACGCTCCCCTGGATATTTGGCGCAAAGTAATGCCTTACCCCTGCCTCATAATGTTTTCCTGTTTGAGGTTTGAGGTCTGTATTCACGTCAATCC
>JBARSG010000454.1:0-1788 GCA_049644625.1 Desulfobacterales bacterium
GGTCAGAGACAATTGGCTTGCTCGGACATCGTAACCAATAGAGTATTGGAATAGTGGATTGTTGGAGAACCGGTTGTGTTATTGAGTTGTTCAACAACTAAGCTAGTCTTGCCTTTCCATTACTCCATCACTCCGGTACTCCAGTACTCCTAAGAATGTATGAAATATAGACAGAGCCCCTCTGGGGAAAAAGCCAGTTCTTTTGGGCCTGGGTTCTTTACTGTTAAGCCGTCTTGAGTGTCGTTTCACCTGCTTTTTCTGGCTTTCTGTGCCATGGAGACAATTGATGCAACATGTCTCCAATATTAGCCTTTCTACAGTTCGGGCAAAATTTCATGTAGTCATGGGCAAAGGTCAAGCCGATTTTTTCCATCTGGGGTTCGGGTGCAAAAAGGGCGCCGCATCGCTCACAAGCCTGTAGTTCGATTGACCTTATTTCCTGTTTTAATAATATCTGAACAAGTCGTTTTGCACTTATTTCATGCCGCAATTCCGCGGCGTCTTCCGGGCAGGTATTTACGCATGCCCCACAACAGATACATTGATAATGAGAGTAGGTAAAAATGCGATGTTTCCCATTATCATTTGACTCAAGTGTTCCTGTTGGACAACTCAATTCACATGCCGCGCAACCAACGCATTTTTTTATATTAAGACGGGTTCTACAAAAAAGGAAAACCGCCATAAGTATCATTGCCTCACCGCTCAGCATATGAATAACTCCCATGTTATCTCCCAGGAAAGATACGGAATCAAGAGTGCCATGAGTTAAAAAGTATCCGGTCATGAACGGCAGGGCAGTTATGATAATCAAAATGTAGTCTGATTTTGAAGAGTTAAGGCGAATCTCCGGAATTATAATGCGCCTGATTAAAAAATAGGCTGCTAAACCTACCAAAACAAGTGTCATCCAGTCGGCCCATGCATCTGGCAGTTCAACCCATTCCCACTCAAATCTCGATTCGCTCCACAAGACGATATGTCCGCTAAACCATATTGGAACAATTAACATGCATAGGTGGAATATGTAGCGAAGCGTTGCGTAAATGGGCTTTTTTACAACTGCCTTATGAAAAGGCAAAAAAAAGCGTCCAAAAGTAGCAACGGTGTAAACCTGCCTTTTATCCTTATCCCTGCTGCTCTTTATTATTGAGCATGAAAAGAAAAAAAGCCTTATTAAAAGGGCCGCAAGAAAAACAAGGAAGGCAATCCACAACAAAGGGCCTTCAACAAAGGAATAAAAATCCATCTGGTATTATCACTCCTATACTTATTTATGTAAGCGTTCACAGGTTCAATGTTTCCCGCTGAAAGCGGGATTCAAGGTTAGGGACAGGGACAAAAGTGAAGACCCGAAGTGCAGGCCTAAATTCCTAACCCGGAGTTTACCCGTAAGGGTTTTATCAACAAGATATTGACCAAATACAGATAAATATACCCAAACTCATCGGTTTGAGGCATAGCTTCGCCAGTTCATTATCCTGAACTCAGTGCCGCAAAAAGCTTACCATATTTCCGATTATTGTCAAGAATATTGTCTTCTTTATATATGTTGTATCGTAACCACTCAGGTTCAGGGGTTCACGGTTTAGAGGTTCAGGGTTTTGTCTGACAGAGAAAGCAGAATTCGCGAAGGACTACGGGCTAAAGAGAAAGATACAAGATGCTTACGGGTCATCAATGTATAATATTTCCGAAGGGTTCGTTCCGAATCGAATGCGGAATTCATCTTATTCTTACGATACGCCAAGCCACGAACCGTGAACTGTGAACCGTGAACCTGACAAC
>JBARSG010000455.1:0-5650 GCA_049644625.1 Desulfobacterales bacterium
ATGTAATACGAACGCGCCCACAAAGACTTATTGTTTTCATTTAAACTTATTGATAATGACTCAATAGTTCATTAGTTGTAAATTTTGTGCTTTTTGTGGCTAAACTTTTTTATTACTCCATGTTGTACCATTATGTAAAAGATGCTTGATGCTGGTTTCCGGATGCTGGCCTGTAAAAAGTGAAGTTATCCTTATTTTATCCAGCATCGAGTATCCAGTATCTATTCGTTAAATGGCACAGGAATTCAAATTATTAAAATATCCTATTTGATTCCGGCTCGTACGAGTTAGGGTTATCTTTAAAATTTTATACATTACAATAAAGACCACAAGGAAGGTCTATGCTATGAGCATCAAGACGAAATCTCTCATCATTTTAATTGGGTTAGGAATCATTGATATGGTAATCCCTATTCCGATTCTCGGGATGATCCTTATTTACGTAGTGCTCCAGAAACCGTCTTGGTTTACGAATGTTGTACGAGAAATCTACAACACAAGATAAAATGTGGATCCGTGTCTCCATCATGCCAACCCAGGGCAAACACACTTGAATCCCAATATAAGGAGAACGCTCCACGACGGCGTATATCTCTTGCCAACCACCTCTTTATTGACATCCCCACATTTTTTTACTAAATCTTTAAGCAAAAACACCCCGTTTATGACTTGATGCCGAAATTGGGCCCCGGTGAAATACTAAATTTGGATTTAACCGGCAGGCAAAAGGGGTCGTTTTGCAAAGGTCTCAGCAATCTTTTACAGGACCCCAAGGGGTGACGTGATGAATCGCCGATATATCCGCTGGTTTATTGTACTACTGCTTATTGCTGCCGCAGCCGTGATCGTATGGTATTTCGCCCGGCCCGAGCCTGTTCAAGTTGTGGTCAAGCCCGTGGACCGAGGCATGGTAGAACGGACGGTAGCAAATACGCGTGCGGGAACCGTGAAAGCCTGCCGTCGGGCCAAGCTTTCTCCGAGTATCGGAGGTCAAATTTCAAAGCTCCCCATTCGTGAAGGGGACACGGTGAAAAGCGGAGACCTTCTTGTCGAAATCTGGAACCAGGATTTGGCTGCAGAAGTTGAATTGGCGGTCAGCGAAGCCGATGCCGCAAGGGCACGCGCAAAAGCAGCATGTTTGAACGCTGATGTGGCGCAGCGGGAAGCGAATCGTATTGTTAACCTTCACAAAACCGGAGCAATTTCGGAAGAAAGGGCAGACAAGGCCGTCACCGAAGCCAAAGCCCTGAGTGCGGATTGTGAAGCAGCAAAAGCATCCGCCCTTATGAGCAAGGCCCGCGTGGGCGTGACCAGAGCAACCCTGGATCGCACCCGGCTTATCGCCCCTTTTAATGGGGTGGTAGCGGAGATTAACGGCGAACTGAGCGAATACGTAACACCGTCGCCTATAGGCATCGCCACCCCACCGGTAGTAGATCTTATTGACAACACGTGCTTTTATGTTACCGCGCCCATCGATGAGGTGGATGTCCCCAATATTGAACCCGGCATGATCGCCCGGGTGACCCTGGACGCCTTCGGCGATCGCCGCTTTGCAGGCAAGGTCCGCCGGATTGCTCCCTATGTGCTGGACCGTGAAAAACAGGCCCGCACCGTGGACGTAGAGGTGGAATTCACCATACCGGCCGACATCCGGGAAATGCTGGCAGGGTATAGTGCGGATGTCGAGATCATATTGGATGTTCGGGAGAACACCCTTCGCATCCCCACCGAGGCCGTGCTGGAGGGAAATCGAGTCTTCGTGTATCTGCCGGATAATAAAGTAATCCAGGAACGCACGTTCAAAAGCGGAATTTCCAATTGGTATTATACCGAGGTCATCTCCGGCCTGAAGCCGGACCAACGGGTGGTGGTCAATGTGGATCGTGCTGGAATAAAAGACGGCGCGAAAGCGGTGTTATCCCAAGAGGCGCCATGATTCAATTAGCCGGTATTGAGAGGATATTCCAGGTGGGCGACGAAACGGTTCGCGCACTCAGCAATGTGAATTTTACCGTTCATCAAGGGGAATATGTCGCCATCATGGGCCCTTCGGGATCAGGGAAATCCACCCTGCTCAATATTGTGGGCCTGTTGGACAGACCGGACAAGGGGATCTACAGCCTGGAAGACCTGGACACAACCGAGTTGACCGATGACCAACAGGCATCGGTACGCTGTCACAAAATTGGTTTTGTGTTTCAGTTTTTCCATCTGGTACCCCGTCTTACCTCTGCTGAAAACGTGGAGCTGCCCATGATCCTTGCCGGTATAAATCCTGGTGACCGGAAAACCCGCGTCCAGGCGGCCCTCTCTTCCCTAGGCCTAAGGGAACGCGCAAAACATCGCCCGGACCAGTTATCCGGCGGACAGCGCCAGCGGGTTGCCATTGCTCGCGCCACCATCATGCGGCCGGACATTATTCTTGCGGATGAGCCCACCGGCAATCTGGACCGGACCTCGGGGATAGAGGTCATCCAAATACTCGAAGATCTCAACAATAAGGGCATGACGCTGATTATGGTAACCCACGATCCTGATCTGGGTAAGCGGGCGTCTCGAAGAGTGCAGCTGGTGGACGGAAAGATTTCAACGGATACCGGAAATTCATGAGAAAATGAAACCTGGAGATGCCATTCAATTCAGTACCAGAGCTCTGTCGGGCTATCCGACCCGGACGCTGTTGATGATTCTTGCCATGGCCATCGGTGTGGCATCGGTCATTCTGCTCACCGCCTTGGGAGAAGGCGCCCGCCGGTTCGTAACCGATGAATTTACCTCTCTGGGCACCTACCTTTTAATCGTATTGCCGGGCCGGTCTGAAACAACGGGCGGCCCTCCCCCGCTGCTGGGTCAAACCCCCCGGGACCTTACCCTGGAAGACGCCCTGTCCCTCACCCGGAGTTCCGCCATCCGCCGTATGGCACCGATTACGGTGGGATCCGCCCCGGTCTCCTGGAAGCATCGAGACCGGGAGGTCAGCATTCTCGGCTCCACCGCCGATCTTTTTGAAGTTCGACACCTTTCAATGGCCCAGGGCAGGTTCATCCCCGCCGGTGACCCCACAAGGGGCTTGGCGGTCTGCGTCATGGGCTACAAGCTCAAAAGAGAACTCTTTGGGAATCAATCCCCCCTGGGCGAATGGGTTCGCATCGGCGACCGCCGCTTTCGAGTCATCGGGGTGCTGGCCAAAAAAGGTCAATCTCTGGGACTGGACATGGGGGATGTGGTGGTGGTTCCCGTGGCCTCCGCCCAGGCACTGTTCAATACCTCCGCGCTGTTCAGAATCCTGGTGCAGGCCAACGGCCGCGATGCCATCTCCAAGGCCAAGAAAGCCATATTGAGCACCATCCGCCAACGGCATGAAGGCGAAGACGACGTCACCGTCATAACCCAGGATGCCCTGCTTTCCACTTTTGATCGCATTCTCGTGGCTATGACTCTGAGTGTCGCAGGCATCGCCGCCATCAGCCTGTCGGTTGCCGGTATTCTGATCATGAACGTTATGCTGATCGCGGTTTCACAGCGCACCACAGAGATCGGACTTCTCAAGGCCCTCGGCGCCCGGGGCGCCCATATCCTTGGACTTTTTTTGGCCGAATCCGCCATTCTCTCACTCATCGGCGCCGGTTTCGGGCTCATTCTGGCATTTTTGGGAAACTGGGGACTCGCACGCGCGTTTCCCAGGTTTCCGATCACGGCTCCCATCTGGGCCCTGGGAGCGGCTGTCTTGGTTGCCCTTCTCACGGGGCTTCTATTCGGAGTACTGCCCGCACGACGGGCCGCAAGACTCGACCCGGTGCAGGCATTGTCTCGCAGATGAATGAATGAATTTTACTTATGTTATTCAATGATTCCGCAAAACTGGCCATAGCATCTTTATCCAGCCAAAGGATGCGCAGTTTTCTCACGGCGTTGGGCATTGCCGTGGGCATCGCTTCAGTGGTGCTCCTCACCTCCATCGGCGAAGGCATCCACAAGTTCGTTCTCTCGGAGTTCACTCAATTCGGGACCAACCTTATCGCGGTCTCGCCCGGTAAAACCACGACCGCCGGCATGTCAGGGGCCATTATCAGCAATGTTCGACCGTTAAGCATTGATGACGCCCTGGCGCTGGCACAAACTCCCAAAATCCTCGGCATGGTTCCCTTTGTCCAGGGAAACGCACCCGTGGAATTCGGAAAGCGCAGCAGGCGGACTTACGTCTTCGGCGTGGGGTCTCAGGTTCCCGCGGTGTGGCAAATGAAGGTGGCCATGGGCCGTTTTCTCCCGGATGACGATCCCCGCACGGCCCGAGCCTTTGCCGTGCTGGGCAGCACGGTAAAAGATGAGCTTCTCGGCTCAGTCAATCCTCTGGGCCGGCGTATCCGTATCGGCGGAGAACGCTACCGGGTTATCGGCGTTATGGAATCCAAAGGCCAGATGCTGGGGTTCGACTTAGATGACGCCGTCTACATCCCCACCCAAAGAGCCCTGGGCATGTTCGACCGGGAAAGTCTGATGGAAATTGATATGATCTATGGCGGCAACAGCAACGTGAATGAGATTGTTAAAAATGTCAAAGCGCTGCTCATGGATCGGCACGGCGCAGAAGACTTCACCATTACCACCCAGGAACAGATGCTGGATGTCCTGGGCTCCGTACTCAATATACTCACCCTGGCAGTGGGCGCTTTGGGCGGAATTTCACTTCTGGTTGGCGGTGTGGGAATTCTCACGATTATGACCATCAGTGTAACTGAAAGAAGGGCTGAGATCGGGCTGCTTCGCGCCATCGGCGCGGGCCGCGGACAGATCCTTTCCCTTTTCATCGGCGAGGCCGTTGTGCTGTCGAGCATCGGCGGTTTGGCCGGCCTGATGTTCGGCGCCGGAGGGGCATGGCTTCTGGGGATGATCGTGCCCGCCCTGCCCACCCACACCCCGTGGCTGTATGTGGTGCTGGCTGAAATCCTGGCGGCGCTTATCGGTCTTCTGGCCGGAGTGTTGCCCGCCCACCGGGCGGCCAACCTGGATCCCATCGAAGCATTGAGGGCCGAATAATGTTAAATAAGGCTCCCTACATCAGTAAAAACCACTGAACCGACCTCAAAATGCAAGATGAACAGTTTCGAATTAAAGATTTCAAAGCAAAATCTTAAAGATTTTATGGCTTCAATTTTTCAAGGTCAAAGGCAGCTATACACATTTGAAGATTACTGAAAATAGTAATATGTGGGGACAAAAAATGAAAAGACAGGGCCATTGCGGACCTTGCCTTTATCAGCATCTAATCCTTTTCAGTTGATTAGATCATGAACTTCCTCAAGAACCCACAATTCCTCTTAAACCAGGTCCGAGCAACCAGGCTGTCGTGGGATTGGAACAAATTACTTCGAGATCTTATTTGTTTGTGTAGCTTTTAATAAAATGATCGAGCTGGATTTTCTGGCTTTGTATCAAATTGTCAAATTGGCCGCCACATCGCCTTATTTTCCCATGGATGAAAGGAGGTTCATTGTTCTGACTAAAATCTGAAAGGGTTTTAAACGGAATATTCCTTAAATAAAAAGCATGGGTGCCGGAGAATAGGTCTACATTAAATCGGCCGTTTATTTTCTCTCCGTTGGCGATGTAAAGAAAAGCAAATCCTCCCTTACTGATATTTATGAGT
>JBARSG010000456.1:0-1898 GCA_049644625.1 Desulfobacterales bacterium
AAATATCCCAGGGATGCCAGGTGACAGAGCGTTCGGGCAAGATCCGCGATTCCGGGCTGTTTTCCTTGAGAAGCGTCAAGGGCAATTGCCTGAAAATTTTGACCTTTTAATATAGATTTTACCAGGCCGGTCAAAACCGATTTCGGGCCGATCTCAACAAACGTTCGTGCACCCGATTTGAATAAGTTTTTAATTTCGCTGACAAAATCGACAGGGGATAACAGGTGTCCGGCCAGCAGTTCTTTTGCTTTTTCAGTGTCGGCAGGGTAGGGGGCGCCGGTGGTATTGGAAAATACCGGGATTTCTGAAGGAACGATGTCGATCTTTTCTATGGCCTGTGAAAAAGGCTTTTGGGCCTCTTTTACCAAACTGCTGTGAAAGGCAGCGGAAACCGGAAGCCGGACGGTTCTAAATCCGTTTTGCCGGCATAGTTTTTCAGCTTGGTTGATGGCATCCGTTGGGCCAGACAACACTCCCTGGCTGGGGCTGTTTCGGTTTGCAAGAATAACATCTGTTTTAGTTTCCTCAATCAGATGTTCGAGTTTCTCCAGCGGAGCGATTACCGCCAGCATCCCCCCGGTATTCGGGCCCGCCGCCGCCATTAAGCGGCCTCGGGTAACGGAGAGGTGCAACAAGGTGTCCAGATCCATACGGTCGGCAGCGCAAAGGGCTGAAAGTTCGCCAAAGCTGTGCCCGCAGGTGACATGGGCGGTGATGCCGAATCCGTGAAGTATAGTCAGCATTGCCATGCTTACCGCCCCGATAGCCGGCTGAGCAATGCCTGTTTTTCGTAAGGTTTCTTCAGGGTTTGTCTTTTCTTTTTGGGTTTGAGCCGGAATCGGGTAGATTATATCGGTAAGCCGGTCATGATTTTCGTATTTGTCATTTGCTTTTTCCAAAATTTGAAATGCATCCGGAAAGCTGCATATTAGGTCACGGCCCATTCCCGGGTATTGACTTCCCTGACCCGGAAAAATAAACGCTAATTTTCCAGGGGGTTCCTGGCTGCCGTAAAAAATATTCTCAAGCTGCCATGCATTTTGAGAACGGCTGGATTCAAGGGCATGTGACGCACGGTCAAAAAGGCCGGCGAGATCCGTTGATCGTTCAAAGACCATCAGGAGCCGGTATAGATCTGATGTTGAAAAATCGGTTCTTGTTTTTGCCGTTTTTTTTGAAATTTCTTCATAGGACAGGCCCTTGTCAACAAGGGTTTTGAAGTCGCCAAGATGTTCTTTTAACTGCTCTTGGTTCGACGCCGACAGGGCAACGATTTCAACAGATCCGTCCCATGCGATTTCCTGCTTGTGTCTCTGGTATTCTTCCAAAACCACATGAAAATTGCTTCCGCCAAATCCGAATGAGCTGATCCCGGCTCTGCGCGGATGTTTATTATTGGAAAACCAGGGTCTTGTCTTTGTATTCAAATAAAACGGGCTTTGATGAATATTCAGTTTTGGATCAGGTTCACCCACTTTCAGGGTGGGCGGAAGGACTTTATTGTAAATTGATAATGCCGCCTTCATCAAGCCTGCGGCGCCTGCAGCGGCTTTTGTATGACCGATCATAGATTTCACAGAACCGATAGCGCACCGCTTGTCACGGTTGTCTGATGTTCCGAAAAAACTATTTAAAGCTTGGAACTCGACCTCATCCCCGACGATGGTGCCGGTGCCGTGTGCCTCGATAAGCTCAACCGTGGCAGGGTCTATACCGGCTTGAGTGTATGCGGTTTGGAGTGCTTTTGCCTGTCCCTCGGCTCTGGGGGCGTATATGCTTTGTGATTTTCCGTCACTGGAACTCCCCACCCCTTTAATCACTGCATAAATCCTGTTGCCGTCTTTTTCCGCATCATCAAGCCGCTTCAGAACAAATATCCCGATGCCTTCGCCAAGTAC
>JBARSG010000457.1:0-2123 GCA_049644625.1 Desulfobacterales bacterium
GATCGGGATGTTTACGGACATAATCCTGTTTGATCGCATCATCGGATACTTCGCGCACCATGCCATGAGATCGAAGCATTCGTATGGTTTCGCAAATTTTTTCATCGTTACTACATACCATCCCTCCTTCAACAGTGCTCATGTGGTGGGCAAAGTAGAAAGAGAAATTGGATATCAAACCAAATGATCCAAGTTTTTTCCCCTTGAATGTTGCTCCGTGTGATTCACATACATCTTCGATAAGATGAATGTTTCTTTCTTTCAGAATCCGAAGCAAACGTTCCGTCAGGCCGTTGAAACCTTGTACATGGGTGATGAATACAGCCTGAGTCTTATCGTTGAGCCTGGAAATTACCTTTTCATCATCCATACAAAGGTTTTTAGGG
Organism: Desulfobacterales bacterium; assembly: GCA_049644625.1. Lineage (GTDB taxonomy): Bacteria > Desulfobacterota > Desulfobacteria > Desulfobacterales > UBA11574 > S5133MH16. The sequence continues at coordinate 387 of JBARSG010000457.1, forward strand.
TTAATATCTACGAATACAGGTTCAAATCCATTTTGGATAACAGAAGCAATATCTGAAACCCAGGTGAGGGTAGGGACAATAATTTCACCACTGCCGTAAAGATGTCTGAGTGCAGCCATCGTGATCAGATTCGCTGAAGCCCCGGAATTGACAAAGACGCTGTAACGGACACCCAACCACTCAGACCATTCCTTTTCAAAGGCCAATACATTGCTTGATTGAGTCAAGCGCGGCATCTTTTTAAGAAATGAGATGAGAATGTCAAGGTCCTCTCTGGTTATATTATCTTCCATCAACGGCCAGTTAAGCTTCATGTGTCTCTACTTTCAAAATATTCAAGATCATCCGTTGTAATTGAATGTTTTTAGGATGGCTGTTTTTATCTCAGGTTTGCCGATATAAAAGGCTTCTTCCAGCGTATATCCGGCAGGAGTAGGCACGTCTGGAGACGCGACTCTCTCTATGGGTGCTTTTAGAAAGCTGAAAGCTTTTTCCGCAACAATCGCGGCGATTTCAGCGGTCACTCCACCGGTTTTCCAACCGGTATCCGCGATAACCAGCCTGCCGGTTTTTGAAACAGACTCAAGAATAAGCGCTTCATCAAGCGGACGCAGAGTTCTGGGATCAATTAATTCTACATCTATACCCTGTTCGGCCAATTCCTGGGCAGCATAGAAGGCATCGGTTACCAGGTGGGAGACTGCAACGACGGTAACATCTTTTCCTGATCTTCTGATGATGCCTTTTCCGATGGGGACGGTGTACATGTGTTCAGGAACCATCCCCTTTTGTTTGAAATTAAAGCGGTGATCTATGATAAGAACAGGATTATTGTCCTTGATCGCCGAAAGCATCAAGCCTTTGGCATCAAAGCAGGTGCATGGCATAATTAACTTAAGTCCCGGCACATGGAAAAAAAGACCTTGCAGAGCTTGGGAGTGCTGGGCTGCGGAACCCCAGCCCCGGCCGATACAGGTCCATAATACTATGGGGACATTAACGGTTCCACCAAACATGTAATACCATTTTGCCGCGTGATTGACCAGCTGGTCCATGGCCAGTAGAAGAAAGTCCGGACGGTTATGAAAATAGACCGGTCGCATGTCGCCCAAGGCTGCCCCCACAGCCACTCCAGTAAGAGACGTTTCTGAAAGAGGTGTGTCGAACACCCGTTCTCGTCCGAACGTTTCGTGAAGACCACGGGTTGTACCGAACATTCCGCTTGGGTCGTCAACACCCTGACCCATGACAAAAACCCTGTTGTCTAAAACAAGTGCCTGGCTCAACCCTTCTTGGATGGCTTCAGAATACGTGATTCGACGACCGGTCTTATTGCCTTCCGTGTGAAAATCGGGTTCATTACAATCCGGTTTTATTTTGGACCAAGGCATTTTATTTACTCGCAAAAAAGGTTCATGTACAGGTCTTCACGTGTGGGCAGGGGACTTTTTTCAGCAAAAGAAAAGGCATCGTCAATCTCCGTCTCAATCTGTTTGTCCATGACCTCGATATCGTTATGCGTTAACATATTTTCCTGCAAAAGAGTTTCCCGGAAACGGTTCACAGGGCACTTTTTCTTCCAGGTTTCCACTTCTTTTTGATCACGGTATCCTTTTGGATCTTGGGTTTTGCAACCTGCATGCCCCAGAATTCGGTATGTCTCACAATCAATAAATGACGGTCCAAGTCCCTGCCTGGCACGTTTCACAGCCTTGAAGGCGGCTTCGTATACTGTGG
>JBARSG010000458.1:0-2001 GCA_049644625.1 Desulfobacterales bacterium
GGTCTTCTCTTTTATGATACGGGAAATGTTTATAATGATAATGAGAGTATAGACCTTGGCGATCAGAGAAAAACCGCTGGATTCGGTTTCAGATGGTATTCTCCCATGGGTCCTATCCGTATTGAGAGAGGGTACGTAATTGATAGTGAGGGATCAGGGTCACAGTGGGAATTTGGAATGGGCACATCTTTCTGACAACTATGAATGTTTAAATGGTTGAGTGGTAGAGCAGTTCCATAAAAAAACAATTAGACTATCTTTGAAGGGGGAATAAAATGCGGACGTGTAAAGTGACTTTTGTAGCAACAGTTATTTGTTTTTGTTTACTTGCTTCTTCTTATGGAGCAGATGTCGCTAAAATAGGTATTGTAGATTTTCAGAGAATTCTTAAGACATCAAGTGCCGGCAAAAAGGCAACGGCTGAAATCAATAAACGGGGTAAAAAGATAGAGGATGATCTCAAGAAAAAGGGAGAAGAAATCGAAGCGACAAAAAACAAGCTTGAACGTGAAGCTCTTGTGCTGAGTAAGGAGATGCGGGAAGAGAAAGAACGTGAGATAAGGATAAACATTAATGATTTTAAGTCGTTACAGAAAAGATATGTGGCTGAGTTCAAGGAGCATGAAAAAAGACTTGTCGGCCGAATCCAGGAAGAGATCTTAAAGATTATTGATGAAATGGGTAAACAGGAAGGCTTTCTTCTTATTCTCGAAAAACGGGAGGCCGGAGTGATGTATTCCCCAAACACAATCGATATCACCGACCGGTTAATTCAGAAATACAATGTCAATTTTGCCCGGAACGCTGAAAAGGATAAAAGTACAAAGCAAAAATAATCAAAGCTGCTAGGTAAAATCCAAAATGGAACTGCCACTGGCCACGATAGCCGAAGTTGTCAACGGCGAGATAAAAGGAGATAAAAATAAAAAAATTTGTGGTGTTGCGCCTTTTGATGATGCTTCCGGTGATGAAATAACATTTGCCGGTAACGCAAAATTTTTAAAAAAGATTGATGAAACAGATGCCGGAGCGGTTATCGTTCCCCGAGATTTTCAAGCTTCTACAAAAAACATTCTACAGGTGGACAATCCCCAGCTTGCCTTTGCCATGGTGTTGAACCTTTTTTATCCCCCTTTAAAACCGGAACCCGGTATAAGTTCATACGCAAATATCGGCAAAAACTTTGTATGCGGCCGGGAAGCGTCCATAGCTCCTTGTGTTGTGATTGGGAATAATGTCACTGTTGGTCATCGAATTGCGCTTCATCCCAGCGTGGTTATCGGCGACAACGTTGTCATCGGAAACCATGTGCAGATTTACCCCAATGTAACAATTTTAGAGCGTTGCACAATAGGAAACCGGGTGATAATACATGCCGGGACGGTTATCGGGAGTGACGGTTTCGGTTTTACTCCGGACGGGAAAAAGTATTACAAAATTCCCCATACCGGTATTGTCCGGATAGATGATGATGTGGAAATTGGTGCGGGGAATACAATTGACAGAGCCACTTTTGGTAAAACCTGGATAAAAAGCGGAGTTAAGACAGATAACCTTGTTCATATTGCTCATAATGTGACCGTGGGTGAAAATAGTTTGCTTGTGGCCCAGGTCGGAATTTCAGGAAGCGTTACTATCGGTAAAAACGCCATACTGGCCGGACAGGCAGGAGTTGTAGGCCATCTAACCATCGGTGATAACGTAACCATTGGCGCTCAGGCCGGAGTTGCTAAATCGGTGTCCAGTGACGAAATCGTGTCCGGATCACCTGCAATAACTCACCGACTGTGGCTAAGAGTACAAAAGATTCTTCCCAGGCTTCCGGAGCTTAAAAAGAAGCTGGAGGAAATCGAAAAGAGATTAAAAAAGATTGAGAGATCGGAGAGGGAAAATGGAAAAAACTTTTGATATTCAAAAAATTATGAACTTATTACCTCACCGGTATCCGTTCATCATGATTGATCGCATACTTGAACTGGTTCCCGGCGAGAAGGTGGTCGC
>JBARSG010000459.1:0-4469 GCA_049644625.1 Desulfobacterales bacterium
GGTCCCCGACGCCAGGCTGGCACAGTGGCTAAACCAGGGATATGAACAAATAAAGCATCTGCCGAAACTGATTCTCGTGGCCCATGATCCGCCCTTTGGATCAAAAGCAGCCGATCTGCCTTCCGGAAAAAACGTGGGCAATAGATCAGTGCTGGAATTTATCCAGCGTGTCCAGCCGGATATCTGTTTAACGGGTCATATTCATGAAGCGGAATCCGAAGATTTTATCGGCAAGACAAAAGTGTTGAATCCCGGCATGTTATGCATGGGGGGGTATGTACTTATCCGGCTGAAAGGAGATGAGTTAGAAGCCAATCTCATGTACATATGATGAACAATTGACTATTGCCTATTGAAAATTGACATATATAAAGAATCCTAGCCCAGAGGACCAGGTTTTCAATGTAAAAATAAAACCCATCCCCAAATCCGAATATATCAGAAATTTTGGGGTTTACTGCTTATAACCGATGGCCCGCAAAAACTCCTTTCGTTCCTTTATATCGTCTTCGGTTTCAATTCCTTTAGAGCGAAACCCGTCAATGACACCGACTATCCCTCGTCCCAGCTCTGTTTCTACAACAAGAACTTCCACAGGATTTGCCGTTGCACAAATAATTCTGCAGACTTCCGGAACGTTTTTGATCGTATTCAAAACATTGACAGGGAACATGTCTTTCATAAAAATAATGAAACAGTGTCCCGCCGAAAGATTATAGGCATTTTTCTTCGCCAATTCAATTAAATCACTATCTGTTCCGGTATATCTCACCAGACACGGACCGGAAGATTCACAAAATGCCAGACCGAATTTCGCTCCCGGCACGGTATTAATGATCGCCTCATATACATCTTCAACCGTCTTGATAAAGTGAGAATGCCCTAAGATCATATTCAAATCATCCGTTTTTTCAATCTTGACCGTCTTGATTTCCATAATGCCTCCGTTATTTCTCCTGTATAGTCCGCTTGTTCGAACTCGACTCTTTCTGTCTACACCGGCTATATTTATCTTGATTACGACAGGTTAGGAAAATTTGCAAAGTGTGTCAAGAAAAAGTAAAAAAAGGGAATCTATCTTGTCATTGCCCCCTTTTTTCAAGTCTTGCTACCGACTCTATGTGATAGGTGTGGGGAAACATGTCAACCGGCTGTACTTCCAACACACGATAGCTTTCTTTCATCATACCCATATCCCTTGCCATTGTCGCGGGGTTGCAGGATACATAAACAATCCGTTCAGGGGCCATTTCAAGAACCCGGTTGACAACATCCTTATTCATCCCCGCCCTGGGAGGATCGATAATCATAACTTCAGGTCTGTCCATGATTCGCGCAAGTCCTTCCTTAATATCACCGACAATAAATTGACAATTGGAAACGCCGTTAATCCGGCAGTTTTTTACTGCATCGGCCACAGCACTCTCAACGATTTCCATGCCGATCACCTTTTTTGCACCATCGGCAAGACAAATGGCGATGGCCCCGGTCCCGCTGTAAAGATCCACAACCGTCTCCCGGCCTGAAAGTCCGGCATATTCCTTGATGGTATGGTACAGCCTTCGGGCGGCCAGGGTATTGGTTTGAAAAAAAGAGTTTGCCGATATTTCAAACTCCAACTCCCCGATTTTATCCGTTATGATAGATAGACCGGAAAGTTGAATCTCATATTCCCCCACGGCAATACCGGCTTTGCGAGAAGTAATATTGTTTACCACCGAAATGATTTGAGGATATTTGTCCATAAGTTGAAATGCAAGGGGCTGCACGGTTTGTAGATCTTCTTTTGCGGTAATGATGTTTACCATCCACCGGTCATACGCAACAGAATGTCTGAGCATAAGAAAACGCCAGAAACCGGTATGACTGCGAAGCCCATAAACAGGAGCATCTGAAGCCTTGATGAATGTTCTGACATCATGGAGAATATGGTTCCCCAGTTCCGGCTGAAGCAGGCATGAATCGGTATCAAGAACTTTGTAAAAAGTCCCCGGCACATGAAGCCCGAGAGCGAAACTGATGTCAACGCCCTCTTTACCCATTTCATCCGGCAAAAGCCATCTTCGGTCGGAGCAGGAAAACTCCATTTTGTTCCGGTATCCAAAAGTTGCGGGGGATGATATTGTCGGATGTACCGGTACGTCCCGGATAAGCCCGATTCGCTCAATCGATTCCAGAACGTGTTGTTGTTTGTATTCGAGCTGTTTAGAGTAATCTAAAAACTGCCATTTGCAACCGCCGCAAAAACCGCTGTACATACAATCCGGAGGTATCCTGAATGGAGACGGCGTAACCAGTGTGTGGACCCGGGCTTCCGCATATTGCTTCTTTTTCTTTACGATGCGGGCAATAACCAAATCCAAAGGCACCGCCCCGTCAACAAAAACAGCAAGGCCGTTCACCCGGGCAAGACCTTTCCCTCCAAAGGCTATCCCGGAAATTTCAAGTTCGACAAGTTGTCCTTTTTTAATTTTCATCTTTATTGAAAAATATCACGATTCATGGGATAAACCAACCATGAATCAAAAAAACGTCATGTTCTTATCAAACGGGTTTACTCTCAGAGGGACGCTGCACCTTCCGGCCGCGGAACGGCCTCCGGTTGTTATCGGTTCGCACGGTCTTTTTAGCAGCGGCAGTTCTCCAAAACAGATAGCACTTGCAAGACAATGCAATGCCTGTGGCATCGCATTTTTCAGATTCGACCACAGAGGATGCGGGCAGAGCCAAGGAATTTTCCAGGATGTCACCTCTTTTGAGGCTCGATGCAATGACATGATCAGCGCAATAAAGATCATTCAAAACAGAAAAGATGCCGGCAACCGAATAGGACTTTTCGGAAGCAGCATGGGGGGTGCTGTCTGCTTATCCGTATTTGCTGAATCTGATGCATATTCAATCGTCACCTGTGCCGCGCCTGTGCGCAGCAGTTCCATAATCAAAAAGCTGGAAAAATCAGACGATTCAGACCTACTGGACCCGCCGTTTTATAAAAGATATCTTGATTCCGACATTTCGGACAAGCTTTCATCTGCTCATCATATTCTTATATTTCATGGCGATTCCGATGACCTTGTCCCCCCGTCAAATGCCAGAGAGATATATGAAAAAGCCGGTGATCCGAAAAAATTGATCATACAAAAACATGGGGATCACCGCATGAGTAATAAAACGCACCAGGAAACTTTTGTTCGGGAATCGGCATTATGGTTTAAAAACTGTTTTGACGGCACAATCTAACCCTGGAGTTCCCGTCGCAGCAGGTCAAGGGCTTTCACGGCAAAAATTCTTTTATTCATCAACCGTGTATTGAACGGGAAAAAGAACCGAAATCCTTTGACATCATGTGGGGTGGCAAGACCGATGCAAACCGTGCCCACAGGTTTTTCGTCAGTTCCTCCGTCCGGTCCTGCAATACCGCTGGTTGCCAGGCCGTAAGTTGCGCCGGCAACACGTCTTGCCCCTTGGGCCATCTTTTTTACGGTCTCTTCGTGTACCGCTCCGTATCGCTGTAATACTTCGGAAGATACACCCAGCAACTTTGTTTTTGCTTCATTTGAATAGGTAATCCCTGAAAAGAGAAAATAGCCCGAACTGCCCGGTACATTGGTAAGCATGTGGGATATCAACCCGCCGGTACAGCTTTCGGCAATAGCAAGGGTCGCTTGTTTTGCGGCAAGAAGCCCGCCCACAACCCCTTCCATTGAAGTCCCGTCCATAGAAAAAATATTTTCCCCTAACTTCCCGAGAACCCATTGGGACGCCTTTTCCAATATCTTACTAAGAACCTGATCATCTTTGCCCCTGACATAAAGTTTTACCTGGATTTCCGGAAACTTTGAACGGAAACCCGGCGTTATCTCAGGAAATTCGGCCGATAAACCGGCCAAAAGTTCCCCGATTACCGACTCGGTTAGGCCGAATGTCGATAGGGTCTTAACCAAGCTTAATTCACCCGTACCGCCAAAAAGCTTCTCTATGCGCGGCAGGACTTCATCAGAAAGCACCCGTTTCATTTCAAAAGGTACTCCGGGAACAAAGAAAAACGAGCACCTGTCTATTTTTAAAACAAATCCAGGCGCAGATCCAACGGGATTATATAAAGATTCGGCACCCCTGGGGAGCATGGCCTGCTTTTTATTTGAAGGGCTCATGGTGCGCTTCCGAGTTTTGAAAAAATTTTCAACCACACCAAGTGCCGACCGATTCAGAACCAGTTCAACCCCTTTTGCTTTGGCGGCTGCTTCCGCCGTAATATCATCACTTGTGGGACCCAGCCCTCCGGTTACAATAGCAACATCCGCCCTGTTTCCGATCTCTTTTAAGACGGATACAATCATATCCATATCATCACCCACACAAGTGTGCCGTATGGCTTCAAGACCCGCTTGTTCCAGGACTTGCGCGATATGGGCCGAATTCCTGTCGATAGCCGCACCCGTTCTTATTTCATCTCCGGTAGCAAGTAT
>JBARSG010000460.1:0-4261 GCA_049644625.1 Desulfobacterales bacterium
ATCATGGGTTCGTTTAGTTCGTTAGGATCGTCCCAATGAAATACGCTGCGCTGTCACTGAAGTGAATTTCATGGGATAAATTAGGATCGTTTAGATGGTCCCGGTGAAATCCCCTTCGGGGTCTGCTTAGCAGAATTTCACAGGATAAATTTAGTTCGTTTTGAGCGTTAGGATTGTTGAGAGCGTCCCAATGAAATACGCTATGCCCCAGCACCCTTTCCCGGCCTGTCCCGGTATTTACGGGGAGCTACAGGGCGGGCGGGACGAGCTGTCACTTGTGCCCCAGAGAAATAGTCTTCGAATTTCACGGGGTAAACATGGAGCTTAGGGCCCGAGTTGAATAGTTTTCAAATTCAACGGGGTAAACATAGAGCAAAGAGCATAGGGATATTTAGGAATTTTTATGCTTTTGTATGATCCTAAATGTTTCTTCGTAAATGTATTTCCGTGGACCGAGCGCAACTATAATTATTTCTCTTTTTGAAGACACCTTATAAATGATCCTGAAGCGTTTGATTCGAAAACTCCGTAATCCGGCAAGCTCTTCTTTCAAGCCCTTACCACAGTGTGGATCATTGCAAATCTCTTCCAGTGCTGCTTTGACTCTTTTCTTCAAAAGCGGATGCAAACCCCGGATGAGGGAGACGATTTCATCAGGAACTCTCAGTTTATAGGCCATTTGCATGATAATTTTGATTATTCAAATAGCTCGTCAAGTGTATAAAGAGATGCTTTTTTTTTCTTTAATGTCTGAAGTCCCCCTTTTATCTCTTCCATCAGCTCACTATCGGAACGGACGGCCAGAGTCTCTCTCCAGCCTTCGTACTCATCAGGACTCACTAGCACTGCGGCGGGTCGGCCATTTTTTGTAATGACTACCTCCTCGTCCGTAACCCCGATGGAATCGATCAATGCGCTGAGTTTCATTTTTGCTTCAGAAATGGATAATGTTTTCATAATTAGACCTTTATTTGAGTTGATCCGAATTTAAGTCAATATAGCACATTAAAATCATTTGTCAAGATGTAGTGTTTCGACGTTCGCTGGTGAAAAACGGAGTAAGGTTAAGGGTTTCGGGTTTATGATGATATTGTTATGTTTGTTTAAATCGTTAAGTTCGTTTAGAGCGTTAAGATGGTCCCGATGAAATTCGCTCCGCTGTTTTCTGCGAAAAATTTCACCCCAGTACCATCTGCCAGAGCTACCCCAGATAAATACGCTCCGCTGTTTTCTGCGAAAAATTTAACGGGGCACAGCGGGGCAGGCGGGGCAGGCGGGGCACAGCGGGACAAGTGGGATAAATTAAGAGCGTCCCGATGAAATACGCTTCACCCCCAGTTGAATCAAGCTTTCAGCATGTCCGATAAACGGAATTCAACGGGTTAAACTGTCACTACGTGAATTTCATTGGATAAATTGGGATTGTTTTTTTAAGAAGTTAAATTGGTTTAATTATTTCTATTGGTTAGGCTGGTTGAATCTTTTATTGCTATTAAATTTCGTCAGAAGGAAGAATCTTTTCAAGTTTTTCTATCAAACCGAGAATGTCTACGTTTACCGTTTCCCACAGAATCCCGAGATTGATGTCAACCCTATCGTTGCATAAACAACACATCAGATTATATGTTAAACGGCTTGGACAAAGGCTTTGTGTTGATCGGAGTAACTATCATAAGACCCATCCGCTGGTGACATCCAATGTTAATGTTTTTTTGCTGTGTTGTTTACCTTTCAGGAAAGCCGATGATACCGCATCTCCTTCGTTATCAAGGCCTTGCGGTAGACGACTACAGCTGTGGCTTTGATGCCTTGGACCTGCGGTATCTTCAACTTTTGCAACGTTATGGATAAAGCATATAGAAATGACGGCCACCGGGTTCAGGTGGCTCAAAACCGAATTTCTTTAGTTTCTTGATAAATTCTCTTCTTTTGCATGGCTTCCATTTACCCTAATGTTGCATAAACAACCTGGCGAAAAGGGAATAACACTATGATATTATAATATAAATTATATAATTACTTCCCATTTGGATTTCCAACCCATAGTGAATTCAAAGGATGGGGTTAATTTTAGGCCATGTTGTTTACCCTTCGGGAAAGCCGGAGGACTCCAGATCCGGCGTTGCAAAGGGTTCGCAGTAGATTTACTACGGCTTCACCCTTGGCGCCTTGGCTCTGAAGCCCTCCGACTTTTGCAACGTTAGGGTTTACCCATGGGCAACAGCCTCTGAATGAAGATCAGGCATTTTTTTGTTCAAATTAATCTTGCCCATCACCGGCAATTTATCTCCATGCCTAATTTTCACAATCAGCCATCCCTCAAGAGAGGATTTCAGTTCTTGCTGGCATTGATAAAGTGTTTCTCCAAAGGCCACAACACCCGGACATTGTGGTATTTTACCAGAAAAAGTATCATCTTCAAGCTTATCATAAACAGCTTTACTCATGGCCTTGTTAATATATTCGATAAGCATTTCTTTGCCTCCGACTCGTGTAAAATTCAGGTGATAACTTATCTCTATTGTTATATAAACAATACATTAGGTTATATGTTTCAAAATATGGGCGGTTCGGCTAAATTGCTTTAAATTTGCAGTTATCTTTTCATATTTATGAGAATACGTCAATAAATCATTGTTTAAAATCTCTCGCAGAGTTCACAGAGATCACCGAGTTTTAATATCTCACAGAGTTCACAGAGATCACAGAGTTGACATTTTTTATCCAATCGTTGAGAGGACGATTGGATAAAACCACTAACCCTTCGAATGTTGGGGACGTCCATTGGAATATTGGTTAAGCTTGATACGTTCTTGCGCAGCATGCATAGGTTTAAAGTCGTAAGGGGTGTTCTTGCAGAACGTGCACAACTTCATACTGTTTCCTGGTTGCCGAATGCTGGATAGATCAATTGAAAATTGATAGAAAAAACTGCCTTTATGCTCGAAAAACAATATGTTGTAATTTTTTCTTGATAAATTCTCGGATATTATTAGCTGATCGATGAGCTTTTTCTGCTTCTTCTTTTGTAAAGGCAGTGGGCCAGTGGACAGGATACCTCGTTTCAATATAAAATGTTGTCAAATACTCACAATCGTCTTCTAACTGGGAGAATGAAGGATCATTCGATTTGCATTGCTTTAGCAATAAATGAAGATCATGAATCTTGCGAAACTCAAGTCTGTTTGCAATAATGAAAGCTTTTAGGTATTTTTCTGCCGATTGATTAAAATGAAAGCAGATTTGAGCAAAAAATTGTTTTTCCTCTTCGAAATTGATGCGAGCAAACTCAAAGTCTTGATCAGCTTTGGTTATCCATTCTTTAATGACATCACGGTCAACCATAAAGTACTTTGCCTTCTTTGATGATTGTTTTCAGAAAAGGATCTCCCATCTCTACCCTTTTTTCAAATTCATCAGGACGGTATACAAGAAAGTCAACAGCAATATCACGAGTTATTAGGCGACTGAGTTCTCTGATCCTTTCCGCACCAAGGTATGGAGTATCCTTTTTTATAATCAAAAAATCAGCATCACTATCAGAATTTGGGTTTCCACTTGCCACGCTTCCAAAGAGGATTATTCTATCCGGCTTGTACTTATGAATAATCTGAGCAGTTATGCTTTCAATTTCTTTTTCGATGTTAACTTTCATGTTTTGAATAAATTTTATCTCGTTGATATCTTTTGGTTTTTGTCTATTTAGGTTTATTTGATATTTAAAAATATCACAGCTTTAATTAAAATGCAATGTAAAGCATGGGTGAATTGCCCAGTAATGGGGGACGTTCGTGCACAGCGTGCATAACCTCCTGTTGATGACTCACGATAGATACTGATGTTGGACAGATCAATTAAACATGTAAAGGTTCTGGGTTCAGAGGTTCCCCGGTTAAATTCGCTTCGCCCCGATTAAATAGTCTTCCAGAATTGAATTGGGCAGGCTCCTTTTCTACGAAAAATTTAACCCCGATGAAACAAATAAAAAAGTTTCATTGGGCAGGCGGGGTAAATATTGATTAGTGTATTAAGCTTGTTTTTATTTATCAGAATGGCCACAAGCCTTTTAGCAGCTCGTCCGTCCCATAGCTCTGGAATTTTACCTTTCTTTTTCCCATCATTTTTAAAGCTGTTAAAAGCCCGAAGTATACCATCTCCGTTACTACCTATTACCGTATTGGTTCCTTCTTCAATGGTAATCGGTCTTTCTGTGTTTTCCCTGATCGTGAAGCAAGGGATGCCGAGTGCGGTGGTTTCTTCC
>JBARSG010000461.1:0-4574 GCA_049644625.1 Desulfobacterales bacterium
TGGAAAATTGTAACAGGACTTGAAACGTTGAGGTTGTTATATTTTCTTTTTTGGTTCATCGTTTGATACGGGCTTCTAATTGCTCAAAGTTTGTATCTTCGGGCGAATTTTCCTCTGACCATGAAATAGCTTCGTTGAGTTCGGCTTGAACGTTCTGCTTATGCAACCACTTTTCATTGTCGGGAATGAATCGACCAATTTTAACGATCCAAACTCCGGCTTCGATCTCATCCAACATTACAGTTTGACCTGCGAATTTTTTGCCCAGCGAGATCTGTCCGCTACTGCCAACTGTTTTTATAATGCCCATAGCGCCTCCTAAAATTAATATTACAGAATTATGATAGCACAAATGCATGATAAGTCAAGATTGAAATCAGAGGAAGTGGAATGAAAACATAGGTCAGGTAACGGTTAAATAGTTTTCATCCCGGTGAAATGTTCTTCGTCCCAGTTAAATGGCCTTGAAGGATTTAACGGGATGAAAATTTCACTGGATAAAAATTTAACCCCGGTTAAATAATGAACAAATTTAACTGGGCATGCGTCATAAATCTTCATTCTTGACAGAAACCGCAAAAAGGTTTCAACCGCCCAGAACGGATATCAAAAATTTGTAACTGAGATTATTAACAAGAAATATGAAAACCCGCTGGATGAGGTCACAAGTTCAACTTTACCCTATAGTTGCATAAATAACATGGCAAAATGAGTTAAATGACCATAATGATCAGCATTTCCAGATTTTTTCTCTGCTTTGATGGAATTGACCCCAAGTGACATCATGAAAATAGTGAAAACAGCCATGTTATTTACCCAATGGGAAAGCCAAGGATGCCGCATCTCCAGTGTTGCCAAAGGTTCGCAGTAAATTACTACGGCTTCACCTTCGGCGCCTTGGATCTGCAGCATCTTCGACTTTTGCAACGTTAGGGTTTACTGATCAGATGAAGCTGCTTTTTCCTGCTGGATCCTTTCGTGTAACCATATTTTTATTAAGGCCGCGCGATCTACACCAATACTTTCTCGAATTTGATCAATATCTTGAACCAGCGCTTCGGCAATATCAAGCGTGATGCGCACTTTCTTTCCGTGTCGAATTATCTTGGCATTCCTTATATCAATGAGATCATGTACATCCTCGCCATCATCAAACCGACGATCAAATTCCTCGGTATTTTTAGCCAGTTTCTTTTTGTTCATAAAATTTGGCCTCCTTTTTTCGGGCACGTCTTACGGATATGATACGTATAGCATTGCCACGTAGAGTGAAAATTGCCGACCAAAGCTTTTTGTTAATTTTTCCGATCAAGACACTCCTATTTTCGATTGGAAATGGTGTCTGAATTTCAATTCGGTTTTTATCATTCCACAATTTCATTGCAGTTTCAAAATCGATACCGTGTTTATTTTTATTCCTACGGTTTTTCCTTTCGTCCCATTCAAATTCCATGTATAAATACTATATTAATTTTGTGTAAAATTGCAACAAAATATATGAAATAGGTAATTCGCCTGATACAACGCACCCTTTGGCGCTATTATAAATTCAATCGCGAAAGCACGAAAAAAGCGAGGAGGCTGTGAAGCTGGTAGGCTGGGAGGTGGAAAAGCTGGGAGGCGAGGAGGCGCTTGGAGGCGGGGAAGGTGAGTCCGCCACACCAACGGCGGATAAAAAGGTGGGAAAGATGATCAAAGACCAAAAAGGGATATCAGTGCGTTAACGCCCATAATGAGGCGGGCAGGAGCCGGCCCAAACGATATTGGGGACGTGGTTGGCTTTGTTGCCATAGTTTTCGTATGAGCAAATTGAGACCTTTGAAAAATGTTCATTTTGGTTCAAGTTCAAGGAAGGCGAAAATTTTAACCACAGGAATACATTGAGTATTTCGAGGATTACAATTTGAGACTGACGCAGAAATTGGGCAAAAAGGGGCGTTTTGCAAAGGTCTCAAATTGATGGTTTAAGTCATCAAGGTTCTTTGCGATTGATTTTGAATTTGTCAAAATCACGATCGTAGCTATACAGAAGATTTTGGGTATCGCCTTCTAAACATGCGATCAGGTAGCAATCGACAATCTCTACATTATTATTAAGCCATAGTTCCAATGTCCGTAGCACAACTTTCTTTTCTTTAATATGAATTCCCCTGAACTTTAGAATGTTTTTCATGCCATCTACAATTTGTTCTTTTGGAACCCTGTAGAAACTCTTCAAAACAAATATAACCTGGAAAAGAACAATCAGTTTTAGTTCAACCCGCATTTGCCCTTGTTCCAAAGACTGAAAAAAGGAATATAGTGTTTTGTATTTTGGACTTTCATCGGCTGTTAAAAATCGAATGAGAACGTTTGTGTCCAATAGCGAGATCATTTCGACCATCCTTTAACAAATTCGGTTTCCGTTGCCCTGATAATATCCTTTTTTGTTATTTTTGATGTTTGATGCGCATACTTTCCGAACACACCGAATAGCTGATTTGTCAAAGAGTTTTTCTTGTTTTCCTTAGGAACAGGTTTCAACAAAATTCCATCTCGCGAGGGAATCACATCAAGCTGATCACCGATATCGATATGATATTTTTTTCTTAAAGCGATGGGAATGACGATCTGTCCCTTGGGAAAGACCTTCATTTTAATTGATTCTTTTAAACTCGCACTCATGGGTTTTCTCCTCTTGAGGTTTAAAAATTAAGGTTTTGTAGATACTCTAATTTGTTATACCAAAAAAATACTTCAGTATAACTCTGATGTCAAGAGACAAAATCAAAAGATGAGCCAGCTTGTGCCCCTGAGAGGGGACGTATTAAATTTATTAAGCCGGCATCGCTTCCTTAAACACTACGGAATATGATATTCATCAGCTTGTCTGTTTGCTCGTCCCGAGCCGGGGAGGCAAAGCTTCGCTATAACTTAAAAAAAAGAGATTCGGTAAGGACACATTTTTTATAAAAATATTTTCATAACTTATGTAAAATGATATAAAATTTATACGGGTTAATGATAATGGAAAAAAAAGAATTGATTTCTTTCTGGATAGAGAGTTCAGACAGGGACTTCAGAGCAATGGAAAGTTTGTTTGAAAAGGAGCACTACACTTGGGCTTTGTTTGTTGGCCACCTTGTGATTGAAAAGCTTCTTAAAGCATATTATGTAGAAAATATGGATATTCATCCGCCCTTAATTCACAATTTGTTGAGAATCGCTGAAAAATCGAAATTGGAATTAAGTGAAGAACAAAAAGATTTGTTAGTAACAGTAACAACATTCAATATCCAGGCAAGGTACGACGACGTTAAACGGGAATTTTATCATAAGTGTTCGAAAGAATTTACAGAAGTATGGATTGACAAAATTAAAGGATTTAGAAAATGGATCAAAAGTCAGCATCCAACATTGTCTCAAAATATTTAAATTTCCTGAAAGAAAATAATATAACTGTCCAGAAAGCTTATATTTTCGGCTCATATGCAAAAGGGACTTACAATGAGGACAGCGATATTGATTTGGCTATCATACTGAAAAACCTTAAAAATAGCTATGATATGCAGGTGCATTTAATGAAATTGGGCAGAAAATTCGATACCCGCATCGAACCCCATCCTTTTGATGAAGAAGATTTTATCAACCCCTCCATTCCCATCGTTTACGAAATCCTTCAATCAGGAATAGAAATTATATGACGTTCATTAACCGTTTTATTAGACTAAAAACTTAACAAATGAGCCGAGCCCGCCCTGTCGCGACCAATGAGTGATTCGCGGAGGCTTTGCAATTTACGCGGATTGAAATCCTGAAATGAATATCTTGCTATTGCGGTCTGGGCCAGGGTTTTTATAACTCTATCCAGTGCAAATCAGGTTTGGGTAACTATTACGGCTTTTACATATGAATAAACCAAATCTTTTGAGACTTTGAATTTTTAACCAAACAAATCAACCAAACTAATCAAACTAATCAAACAAATCAAACCAATTAAACAAATCAAACAAATCAAACTAATCAAACAAATATAACCGATATAACCAATATAACCAAGGAGGATAAATGCAGGCTATTTCTAAACGGGCTTTGCTTTTGCTTGTGGTTGCGCTTGTAACTACTGTTCTTACTGCTTGCGGAAGCCCGGAGGAGAAGAGGGCAAAGTTCTTCAAAAAGGGCCAGGCTCTGTATGAAAAGGGCGATTATGTTAAGGCCCGGCTGGAGTTCAAGAACGCCATCCAGATTGATCGTAAATTTGGCGACGCCTATTACATGTTAGGCATGGTCGATCTAAAGCAGGGAAACCTTAAACCGGCTTATGGAAAATTCTCCAAGGCGGCAGAGCTTTCTCCGGATCATCTAAATTCCCAATTGCAAATAGGCAAGTTGCTTCTTGTAATGAAAGAACCGGAAAAAGCCATGGAAAAGGTCGAGCTGGTTCTGGAAAAGGACCCTGAAAACATTGAAGCGCTTATCTTGAAAGGATCGGTCTTGCTTGTTCAAAAAGATACAGACAAGGCCATAACGCTTTTTAAAAGGATTATAGAAAGGGGGACAAAAAGACCGGATGCGTATCTGATGCTGGCCTCGGC
>JBARSG010000462.1:0-3419 GCA_049644625.1 Desulfobacterales bacterium
CGGATCCCATTAAGCACGCTCGGTTGATGATCGCCCATATCGACAAAAAGCGCAAGGCCCTGGGCATCGACAAGGCCAGGGAAAGGGTGCTTATGGATATGGCGGATCGCCGGGAAATGGAAGCGGCGTATCAGGAAGCGTAATCATGAACATTATAACACTTTGACGATATTATAAAAAAGGGGCTCTCTATTCGGAAGCCCCTTTTTATTATCTTTGAACCTTTATCGCTATCCAATGAGTGTTTGACAATTTAGATAGTTTATTCTCCTATTTCCCTCAATTTCCCGGCATTCCATTCTCCCATGCCTATGGTAAAAACCCTTACGATTAAGTTAGCTGCGCTCCACAATTGAAATCATGGAGTAGTTGTGTTAAAATATAATAATCGTTCAAGCTAAGACCTTGGACTTTGGCCACGTTCTTCGAGCCGGAGGTTCAGCCTGCGGCCCCAAGCAAGGACTCTGTTTTTTATTGCAAAATAAAAGGGGTGCCATATGAACCGTAAAGAAATGGAATATGCTTTGGAAAGTTGCGAGTTTTTCGGGATACTGGGAAAAGATGAGATATCCGAAATCGCCGGTCTTTGCCAAGTGAATACGTATCGAAGTTGTGAATATCTTTTTCAACAGGGAGATCACGGAGAGCATCTTTATGTCATTGCCCAGGGCCATATCCACCTGGAAAGATCCATGGATTTGGGAAAACGTAAGGGGAATATCGTCATTGAAGCCCTTGGCAAGGGAAGGGTTTTGGGTTGCTGGTCCACGCTTCTGGATATTCCTCACACCCTTATGTCCTCGGCCATTTGTCAAAAACCGACAACGGTCCTGGCGATAAAGGGCTCGGTTTTAAGACGAATTATGATCGGCAACACCGAACTTGGATTTAAGTTAATGGAAAAACTTTGTTTTTTACTCCGGGACAGAATACAAGCCGCTTACGGGGCGATGGAAAAAATCTAGCTGCCGCAACTCTTTATCAGTTTCAAAACGTATTATTATCGATGGAAACGATAAAAAGAACCGTAAAGATTCGCTTACTTGTATATATCGAGAAATTGAACGTTCCTGATTCGCAATCTTGTTTTAACAATCTTGGCAATTCTTTTCATTAACAAAAAGCCCATTTCGTAATCTTGAGAGAAGAGTTTCTCCAAATCTTCTGCTTTCCAGGCAAAGAGCTTTGTATCCGTAAGAACCCTGGCGGAGGTCGTGTAATTTTTCTCTTCGGTGTCCACTAAAGCAGAAAATCTTAACATCATACCCTGAGTAATATTGTCAATCAATATCCGGGTGCTGGAATTCTTCTCAATCTCAAGCCCCACTTTTCCATCGATAACAGCATGGAGGCTTTTGGCATTATCGCCTTCCTTGAAGATGTAATCACCAGCCTTATACTCGATTATGTCTGTAATTGTTACTAATTTCTCTAACATGGAATCATTGAGATAACTTAACTGTATGATTGATTTCAACCCATTTAAATCAGACATCTTTTCCCCCTTTCTTTCGAAAGATGCGTATTGAGGTCATAGAATTGAAGTGAGCATCTCGCACGAACGGCATAATTTCATCTTTTCTTTCCAGCTTTTATAAATAGTGCCGTCACAAATTGTACCGTTAATAAACCAGCAAAGCTTTCCGGCCTGAAACTCCCATGCCGGGCACTCTTTTTTCTTCTTAGGAGGACATTTATTTATTACCCAGCACGACTTGCGTACTTTGCCGCTTC
Source organism: Desulfobacterales bacterium (assembly GCA_049644625.1). Classification (GTDB taxonomy): domain Bacteria; phylum Desulfobacterota; class Desulfobacteria; order Desulfobacterales; family UBA11574; genus S5133MH16. The sequence continues at coordinate 1,735 of JBARSG010000462.1, forward strand.
CTCTCATCCTTGAAATCAAAAAAAACATTTGCCGTTCAACATGAGCAGGTACAGACCGCCAACCCTGCTCGTAACTGTGCACGGCCTTAATAGATACTCCAAGAAGCTGGGCCATTTGTTTCTGCGTCTTGTTCAGCCTTTTGCGAAAGCGCGAAAACTCTTTACTGTCCATGGGTTCCCCCCTTATTTTTTCGTTATACTGCCATTATTAAATAAGAGCTTAGGGGCCTCGCCCCTATACGCCATTCTTCCATTCTGATGGTATAAACAGGCTATCATTAAAATACTTGTGATTACGAAATTTTATAGAATTTCCGAGATGTTTTATTAATAACTATGATACAAAGTGGCATAGGATGTCAATAAAATATTTTATTCAGGATAACGAACCTTCACTTGTTTCCGGCCATCCATAGATCCTCAAATTTTTTCTAATTCTTTACCGAGGCGCCGGCCAAATAAAACTTCCTCTCTTGATCAAGGAATAAAAATTCGGCCCCTGATGGCCGGGTTTTCTATATCCGTAGAACCCAATTTCCCTGATACGAATTAATTTTGGCCTCGCTAAAACAGATAGGTATAGTGTGTATTAAGCATGTATAAGGAGAGAAACATGAAAATCAAGATAATGCTTGATGATGATTTAGTGGCAAATGCATTTAAGGTCTTCTATCTTCTTCATACTAACTTTACCCTGGCTTTTGAGGCGGACAAGCCGATGATACCCCGTCTCCCCGCTATTCACGGAATCCAAGACCTGAGTTGTCCGCCTCAAACCGATTGTCAAGGATTTACTATAGCAGAAACGACGGCTTCATCCGTGACGCTCTAAATCTAATGTCCCTGCCTGCCCGCCTGGCCAGTAAAATTCACTTTATGATTCTTTTTCAAAATCATCTTTTGAAGCACCGCACACCGGGCACTCCCAGCCATCCGGCACATCTTCCCATTTTGTCCCCGGATTCACGCCATTGTCGGGATCACCCTGTTCCGGGTCATAAACATAACCGCAAACCGTGCATACATACTTATCCATTTTAAACCTCCTTCTCTATTATTTGTTCTTTTGGGTTTTTAAATAAAACCTATTAGGTAAAATTATCATCGGTGTATTGATATGTTGCCTCTATTCCGTGAGAACATTTGCCGCCGCCAGGAAAAGATCTGAATCACGAAGCACACCCACCAATTTGTCGCCCTCGAATACCGGTAGAACAGTAACTTTATTGCGGTAAATCATTTTTAACGCATCTAAAAAACCTGCATCTGCATCTATGGTTCCTCTTAATTTAAGCATGACGTCACTTACCCGGGTCTGGGCATTTTGCCTGACCCTGGATCTGAATCCTTGCTTTGAACTATCCATATCGTGTGCATCGGCCTCGGCAAAGGCCATGGAAATTCCTAATGCCTGCAATTTCCCGCTGATTCCTCCGGCAACCTCGGGAATCAGAACTTTAAGAATACTTTTAAAATCCAAAATCCCTACAAGTTTACCCTGCCCGTCAAGGACAAGACTTGTTCTATGTCCGGCCTCCGTACATTTACCGATTTCCACCTGACAATATATTTTCATCAATTCCGGAACAGCCTCTTTTAGAGTCTTATCAACTGTTGTTACTGCATAATCGTCAATAGGCACCATCATATCTTTGACTTTTAATTTAACCGGCATATTATCTTTC
>JBARSG010000463.1:0-3746 GCA_049644625.1 Desulfobacterales bacterium
GCAAGTGGCTGTTAACCACTGGGTCCGCGGTTCGAGTCCGTGCTGGGGAGCCAGCAATTTTCAGGCCAGGGTAAAACCTGGCCTTTTTAATTTTGTGAGATTCCGATGTGGCATGTATATATCTGCGATAAAAACGGTCAGCTCTACACAGGAATAACTACTGACTTGGAGCACCGAATGAATCAACATAAGGCAAGCCTACTTTACTCTGAAGCTTATAAAAACAAAAATGATGCGGCGAAAAGAGAGCGTCAAATCAAAGGATGGCGTCGCGAAAAGAAATTATCGTTTATCCAAAAATCCAAGGTGAGTTTACCCTGAGCGAAGCCGAAGGGAGTCCGTGCTGGGGAGCCAGCAATTTTCAGGCCAGGGTAAAACCTGGCCTTTTTTATTGGAAAATAGTATATGTGATAGGTTGATCTTTGCAACCGTAACGGGATGCTGTACACTGGAATTACGACAAAGCTAAAACTTCGAATAAAACAACGGGAAAAGCGCTTATGTCGGTATATTTCCAAAACAAGGAGCATGTTGTGGTAGGGGTCATTTCGGACACTCATGGTCTTCTTGTGCCGGCGGCCATTAAAACCCTTCACAGAGTTGATCTGATTATTCATGCCGGAGACATTGGCAATACCGGGGTTATGGATGAACTGAAATCCATGGCTCCGATCGTGGCTGTCCGGGGCAACATGGATATAAATGAAGACCTAAGGGAACTTCCCGAAACAGAGGCCATCCAGGTCGGTGATGCTCTGCTGTATATCATTCATGATATTAACAATTTGGATATTGCTCCGTCAAAGGCTGATTTTGACGCCGTAATTTTTGGCCATCTCCATTATCCTTCTGTTGCTAAACACAGCGGCGTGCTCTTTGTGAATCCCGGGAGTGCCTCACAGCCCCGCCGAAAGTCTTCGGCGTCGCTGGCCTTACTCCATATCCGGGGAAGTTCCATAAAAACACGAATCGTGGACATTAATGATTGATTGTCATTCAAAGGACAGCATAGGAAAACGAATCGTAATCAATTAAAACCATAATCTTGCATACCTCGAAAGGGGCTGTCGCCATTTTCCCCAAGTCGGGGATGCAACTCATCTCGCGCCCGTTCTGCCTCGTGGAAAATATTTCTGGCCTCTTGACCCCAAACGTTACACGTGTTATTATACGTGTATCAATTAAGGGGGTGCTTGCAATGCAAAAGAAACTCACAGTAACCATAGACGAAGAGGTCTATGACGGCTTAAGGGCAGTCATTGGACCACGAAAAATCAGCCGTTTTATCGAAGATTTAGTTCGCCCGCATGTTGTAAAAAAAGATCTGTATGCTGCCTATAAAGAGATGTCTTCTGATCGAATCAGGGAATCCGAAGCCCTTGAGTGGACCGAAGGAACAATTGGAGATTTGGGAGATGAAGAGAGGTGAAGTGTGGTGGATTAACTTCGATCCTTCCATCGGAGGTGAAATCCGCAAACAGAGACCGGCAGTCATCGTAAGCAATGATGCTGCCAATCACTATCTGAATAGAGTCCAAGTCGTGCCCATAACGAGTAACGCTGGTAAACTTTATCCAAGCGAAACATATGTGACCTTTCGTGGTAAAAAGGCTAAAGCAATGGCGGAACAGCTTACCACGGTAAGCAAGAAGCGGCTAATCAATTCAGCAGGATCGATTTCTTACCCTGAGATGGAAGGTATAGGCAAGGCTATCGCCACCCAACTTGACCTTTAAGAATGAATTGAAATTTATGGGAAAACACAATGAAGAGAGTATTAATTTTCTTTGCGGCTGGGTGCTTAGGTGCCCTTGCGAACAGCTTGGTTGTATGGTTATTCGGTGATTTAGGAATAACCAAATCATTAGGTGTGTCAATTTCACCTGCATTAAAATCAAGTTGGTTATATCCACGTATAGTCTGGGGTGGCATTTGGGGCCTTTTATTTTTCTTGCCCTTTCTCAATTCTAAACCATTTTCTAAAGGCACACTATTGAGTCTGTTTCCGACAATTGTTCAACTGTTTATAGTTTTTCCCTATCAAGCTAAAAAGGGAGTTGCAGGCATAAAACTTGGGGTTCTCACACCTGCGTTAGTCTTTGTATTTAATTGGGTTTGGGGCGTTGTAACGTCTTTAACAATTAAGTATTCAAAGTAAAAAATTGCTAACAAGGCCGCTGAAGAGGAACCGGGCTTTGTATGCGGCTTTTTAAACGGCAGTAACAGTTTACTCCTTGTTTTCTGGTCGATAGCTGGTTTAAAGACAATCCTGACAAGGTCATGTTCTACCCATTGTTCAAGAAGCCCAGCTTTAATGAAATTTTTGTATAAGGGTATTGGTTCGATGTGTTGTGTGTGGAAAGCATCCCGGAATCCTATAATCGCGGCTTTTGATGTTCATTACTTAAAAAATGGCTGTGCCTCAGCAGCAGCGGTGCTGTTCTCCGATTATAGCGATGCAGAGCCTGCAGCAGTGTATACTCAATTTCTACCTGGAGCAGCAGACTATATTCCTGGGGAGTTCTACAGACGCGAGCTTCCATGCATTCTCACGCTGCTTAGGCAAATCAACGAAGTTCCGGATGAGATGGTTGTTGACGGATATGTGATGCTCGGGAATAGGCCGGGCCTTGGGCAGTATCTCTTTAATTCGTTTGATGGTAGAATTCCCGTAATTGGCGTGGCGAAATCCAAGTTTGAGGGCTCTTTGGGGACCGAGGTCTTTCGGGGAGGGAGCATACATCCACTATATGTCACGTCGGCCGGAGTGAATCTGCAAAAGGCATCTGAGAGGATCAGGACGATGCACGGGGCTCATAGAATCCCGACTCTGCTGAAGCGAGTCGATCTTTTGGCAAGAGAAAAGGCCCGACAATTCGCTTGACCAGACGCCGAGAAAATCACGGTTTTTCGTAAAAGCCAGGGGGGTCGCACAATATCACGGCGGCGCTGGTCAGTTTTCCATTCGGATGAATAATCAATGAACATCAAAACAAAGATAATATATTTGGTGCCTTGCATTTTTTTTATCTTGGCCTGTTTTTTTTCAGTTACCATTTACACGTCTTTAATGAGCAAAAAACTGCCATGGTATGAGCCCTGTGGAATGCAGTTTCTTGCCATTTTGGTGATATCGTGTCCGGCCATGGTTATGACCGGAATTTCTTATATTGTATTAGGGCGATTCATGAGAGTTGGCAAACCGACAAAAATTCTGCCTTTTGCCACAGCGGTGGCCATCGCTTCATTGATATTTATTGACGGTTCCCTGGGATCAGGTATGCAAATTACAGGGACGGCATTCTGTGTTATGGCAGCCATTAGTTCCATGATTTTTGGAATCAATGATTTAATAAAAGGAAGTAAATCCGGACAAATCGGTTAAGTGGACGCGGAGAACTTGGGCGGCCTTGACGGGCAAGGCGTTTGGCCGCGCTACTCATTTCCAACGTTCACTTTATATGAACATATTTAACCAAAAAACCTGAATTGTTATGCAGGTCAGTGACCCGGGTAAGATAGACATTAACCTCTTCGATCGCGACGTCAATATCATTGCAGGTCAAAGTGAGTTAGGCAGGCGTAAAATAAATAAAAAGGATGGTCATTAGTCCTGCTGCAAAAGGGGTCATAAGCCATCCCACGGCGATCTTTATCAGCATCTTTGGATTGACTGTACGAAGACCACCTACGATGCCCACACCCACCACTGCTCCTACAATAGCCTGAGACGATGAGACCGGAAC
>JBARSG010000464.1:0-9709 GCA_049644625.1 Desulfobacterales bacterium
TTTTTAAAACCATTACTGGAAATTCATGAGATAGAGGTAAAATATAGAAACCCATAAATAGTGCCTGAACGAAAACTGTCTTTTTGCCAATATCTGCGTCAGACTCAAATTTTAATCCTCGAAATACTACCAGTATTACTGTGGTTAAAATTTTCTTCTTCCTTGATCTTAACGAAAAATCATAGTTTTCGTTAGGGCACTAACTATTCCGGTTTGTCCGGGTTAGGGGGTAGGTTTTAATAAATCTAATGGCGACAAAGACCTGGTTTTGAAATCCTTTTCCATTTCGTTTGTTTTTTCTATAGCGTCCTGGTCCTTAGGAGTTCCATATTCTAAAATCTAAAACATCTAAGACTCGCATGAACGTATGCTCCTGATTACACTCCTGCTTATAGATGGATACAATTTCCCGGGCCCTTAAATCATGAAACACGGGAGACAATAAATTCCCCGATTTTTTCCGCAGATATTCCAAAAAGCTCTTTCATCCCCACAAGTTCAATATGCCGTTCATCCCATATCACACTGTTTTCCTGAACAATGTTTTTGATGCGCTCATATTTTCCGCCAAGGGCCTTTATCTTTACATCCAAAAGAACATTTTCTTTAAAGGATATATTCAATAATAGTATATATTCTATTAAATTCGGTGTGGCGGGAGAATCGGATATAATCGGAATAACGATAATACTTCGATCGTCTTTCCGTCCTTTTCCGATATATACATTTCCTTCCCGTACAATGATTCTTTTGGTTCCCTTAAGCAGGGAGTCGGTTTCTACACGGGACGGAATCGGTTTTAATGTTCCGTCTTTCTTTATTATTTCGATTGTGGTTTGATCTGTGGGTTCGCCGAGGACGTTCAGGCCTCCGATTCTGTAAAAAATGGCTCCTTTTATATCTGAAACGACTTCCTGCAGATTTTTAAGAACCATAATATTTCTGTTAATAAGCTGGGAAGCATGGATATTGTATTGGGTCAGTGCTTCGAACAGTATCCCTTCTACCTTTTCGCTGATACGGCTTGTCCCCACAGTGACGGTTTTCGCCTGGTGCCGGATAGCATCCACAGGTCGGGACATGCAGTTAATCGATTCTCCCAAACAATCAAAAAGCGTGTTCAGCATGTTCAGCGCCGTACCTTTTTTTCCGAAATCTATTTCAAAATCAGATACCGGCAGTCTCCCGGACAGGTATTTTAAAAGCAGCGTCAGATCCGATGCTGCTTCAAGCCCCATGGCGGACGGAAAACTGTTATCGCTTTTTTTTCTTCTGAACTCTTTATAGAAAAAAGCAATTTTTTCCCTAAAAGATTTTTCAAGGATCAATTCATAAACATCCATGCCTTTATTCGCATAATCGTCTACGGTTTTCCGGATATCTTTATTGAACCCGTACAGGAAGCGAGACCCTTCGTCAATTGCCATGGCAGCGTAATATCCCCAGATATGCCCCACCAGGGTGTTCAGGATGGGGGCAAAATGCTCACTAACAATCGGGACGTGGAAAACATCCGCTGCATACGGTTCAAACCGGTTTTCACCCTCGTTAGCGATGACAACCACCGTGGCTTTGTGTGCCTGGAATATCGCCGTATCCTTTATAATATCTCCGATTACCGTCCCTCTGGCTCCGGCGGCGCAAACAATGATCAGCGGTTCCGATGAAAGATCGATGTGTTTTTTATCTTCAACATAATCAGATGAAATTGTTTTATAGCAAAGCTCGCTCAGTTTAATCCTGATTTCATCTGCTGAGACCTTGTTGGGGCCGCTGCCCACGGCGGCCCAGTATGTCTTGGTTGTAGCAAGCCTTTTAGCAGAATTTTCGATCTTGTTATGCATTGAAAGGATTTTTCTCATATGACCGGGCATTGCAAGAAGCTCTTTTATTTGTGCGGTAACAAAGTCATCACTCCTGCGATTTAGAAGTCCGGCAATTTTAAGACCCAAAAGAGAACCCGCAACGATTTGAGAATAGAAGGCTTTTGTAGAAGCTACCGACATCTCGATATCCCTGCCGCTGCTGGTGTACATAACACCGTCAACCTTGAAGGTAATATCTGAATCCCTGCGGTTAACGATAGCCATGGTGTGGGCGCCTCGTTCTTTCACCATATCGATGGTACGGTTTGTGTCTGTGGTCGTTCCGGACTGGCTTATGGCAATCACAAGGGAGTCCGCCATCATTTTTTTATCGTCATGGTCATTAAGTTTAAACCCGCTTAGCTCCGATGCTTTGAGTGCACTGATATAAAACCACGGATCGTCCATATAGTAATTCAGAATGTCCGCACATGCATGGGCAGCAACACCGGCGGTACCCTGCCCAACAAAAAAGATTCGTCGTATTTTTTTATCCAGCAGGGCCTCTTGCAACGTTTCAGGGAATGTCTTTTCATCCAGGGTGACGACATACCGCCGGATCTTATCTTCCTTGATTTTCCAGCGCTTCTGAAGGGTTTTTTCCACAGAATGCGGAGATTCCGAAATTTCTTTCAAAAAATAATGGGGAAAATCCTGGCGGTCTATGTCTCTTGAAGTAATTTCGGTATGTTTTATGTCATTTTTACCAAGGTCAATCGGGGTGTTGTCATAATAGATTGCTTTAATGCCGTCCATTCCTCCGGCGGAATCCTCATTCAAGATAAAAATCTGCCCCTGGGTCGTACCGTCTCTGCCTTCTACTTCTTTTTCACCGTCCATCTTAATAAAAAAGGGGGCCTCTTCAATCAGTCCGTAGACCTCTGAGCTGGGCATATAGTAATCTTTGGCAATACCGATAAAAATAGCCTGACCGCTTCCTTTCTGGGCCAGAAAGATCTTTCCCGGAGCCAGATCGGTATGCATGGATATGGCATGTGACCCCTTAAAGTCGTTTACAGCCAGGCGGAATGCTTCTTGAACATCAAAACCCTGGTTAATATACTTTTCGATCTGAAGCGGAATGATCTTTGTATCTGTAGTGATATCCTGAGGTATAAGACATCCATGCCTTTCATATTCATTTTTAAGTTCCAGATAATTATCGATATCTCCGTTCAGGCAGGCGTGTATGATACCGCTTTTTGGAACACTGCTCCCTGTGGTACTGTTGTCCATAGGATGACAGTTGGGTTCGCTGATGGCGCCTACCGATGCCCAGCGCGTGTGGGCGGAAATTGTATGGTATTTCGGGTAAAATGAGACCAGTTTATGGAGAATCGTATCGTTTTTTATATGGTTGCGCAGTAAATGAATATTATCTCCAAGACTCCCGACTTCAGCGGCAACTTTATAGGTAACGGCAATGGCAACACGTTTTTGACCGTTTTCATCTTCTGACCCATTTATTTTGATTCCCAGGTTAACCAGAACATCTTGGGTTGAACGTTCTTTTAACTGATCATAAAGATTCGCCTTTTTTATTGTTTCTTCGAACCTGTCAAATTCAGAACCATCGAGAACAAACATCATGGATATTCCTGCAGAATCGCGGCCCCTGACCTCAAGACGGTCGATACTGTTCAGTACGGCATTGATCTGTTTGAAGATATTGACTTCATAACTGGTGGGAGTTTCATGGTCATTTTTTAATAAATCTTTTACCTTTTTGATATTATTTGAAATTTCTGAAGTGAGGCACCAGATAATGTCCTTGATACAATCGATACGCCGTGACAGAATATCCACATCATCAGACTCAAGGCGCCCCATATGACGGTTTAGCAGCCTTTCTTCTTTATCAATGAATTGGAAAAGGCCATCGGCAAATTTTGCAAGTTCGCCCTGTCGTTCCCGGATAGTGAAAAGATTGTAAAAAAGATCGTTGCATTTTAAGTTTCGCACTTTTTGGAAAAAAGCGTCAATCTGCTTTTCCCCACCCAGATAATGATCTTCAAGATTCAAGTCATTTTGCCTGCAGTTTGCATAGCAAAGATCTTGGATTTTTATGAGCATATCTTTCAAAGATTGAATGTCGATACGGTCGTCTGTTTTATTCTTTTTCTTAAAGGTAACAATCCCTGTGAGTCCGCAGCACAGAATGTTATCTTGGCATGGAAAAAATACCATGGAACCATCCGGCAGATCAGCCATATGTTTTCCAAAATATACGTCTGCTAAAAGACAACCCAAAATCAGGTCAAACATATGCCTGATAAGACTGAAGATTTTAATTAAACAATTCATTTACATTCCCAATATCGATGAATTCGCGAAACGTCGAATCCATCACGTTTAAGGTTTTAGACATCAGGTAGCGGTTTTTTCAAAATAATTGAGAAAATATTTTTTCATTGCAATCCGTGCGTAATAACTTGCTCTGAGGCCGATATATTTTTCATGGGCGACAATAACCGATAAGGCTATCTTTCTCGGCCCGTCTTTTTCTTCGGCAAATCCCACAAACCAGTCATACCGGGCATCGTGAGATGTGTTGTCAATGGAGCCTGTTTTGCCGCCGATATTGAGTTTTGAAAGAATTTTATCTTTCCGGTATCCCCTGAAAGCCTTTTTGCACGTACCTGAGCGAATGGTGGCCGCCATGAGTTGATTAAGGATATCAGATGCCCTGGGGGTAATTGCCTGGTTGATCGTGACCAAACGATTTCGGTAAATGATTTCTCCTTTTTCGTCAATAATCTGATCAACGACCGTAGGTTCCATGATGCTTCCCTGGTTGATGATTGCCGAAGCCATCATTGCACCGTGAAGAGGAGTTATTTTTGTTTTATTGTTGAATCCACAGGCGACCTCAGCCCACTGGTAAGGTTCATCGGACAAATAGACAGAACTCGGAGCAATCTCAATCTCAAAATCGATGTCTTTGTTGAAGTCAAAGGCCTCGGCATACTTTTCGAGAGTATTTTTCCCGAGGTAAAAGGCGCCGATTTTCCCAAACACAGGATTAACCGACTGTGCAAATGAGTCCCGAAATGTTATTCTGTTGGTATACCGGTTTATCCGGTCTTTAAGCTGGGATTTATACAGGGTATGTTTTTCCCCGTTATATGAAAGCTTGGAACCTGGTTGAAGACCACATTTTTCAACAACTGCAGCTGCGGTAACGATCTTAAAGATACTCGCTGCAGGGAATCTGCTGTCCACGCACGGATTGTTAGACGGATCTGTCTTATCAAAACCGACCATAGATAAAACCTTGCCCGTTGCAGGATCCATACACACTATTCCGATGTATCTGGATGTGTCTAATTTCAGCTTTTTTAGGAGAAAGTCCTGCAGTTTTATGTCAAGACTGGTGTCGACTCGAAATTTACGGCCATCCGAAAAAAAGTCGAAGCTCTTATTCTTAAGGTTTACAAAAGATATACCTTTAAGCAGATCCCGGACATTGCTTTTGTCGATTAACTTGCCATCATTAAGGCGGGCGTCGATGGTGTTATCATGGGATGAAGAAAAATAATCTGCAAACAAATGAGAAAATGATTTTCCGCCAAGACCCCCGAATATTCCGTAAGCCGCAACAAGTAAACCAATAATCAGGGTAGATGATTTAATGGCTTTATTAATTAATCTTTTTTTGGCGGCGGCCCATTTCAGATTGTTTTGGTATTCTCTCCATCCCGGTTTTTTAAGGGCTGCTTGCTCGGTTTCAAGTCTTTGGGGAATCATTATTTCAGCATTCCAATTGGAGCGGAGCCTCTAAACTCATTTTTAGCTTAGAGATGTTCCTGGTTTTACTTTTTTATCCATCGTTGCCACAGTACACCCCTTGTCATCAACAGCGGCCAGTAACATGCCCTGGGAAAGTATCCCCATCAATTTGGCAGGTTTAAGATTTGCAACCACGATGACCTGTTTGCCTATCAGATCTTCGGGGGTATAGTCTGCAGAAATGCCGGCAATAATCGTTTTCCTTTCACCCAGGTCAACCTCAAGTTTAAGCAGCTTTTTCGCTCTGGGCATTTCCTCTGTATGGATCACGGTAGCCACCCTGAGATCGACCTTGTTGAGTGTGTCAAGTGTTATTTCGGGCTTGATTGCAGCCGGTTCAGAACTTCGACCCCTTACTCCCGACGGTGAAGTATCATTCTTTTTTAGATCTATCCTCGGAAAGAGTGTAATTGATTTAGGCAAGTTCGTACCGGGAATCAGGGTCTTCCATGTGTTAAGGAACTCAAGATAATAGAATGGTTTTTGGGGGTCCAACCCCAGATGCTTTTGCATGGTCTCGGCCGTTTCCGGCATTATGGGATAGATTAGGCCGGATATGATTCTAAGGGCTTCAAGAAGGTTATAAATTACAACTTCAAGTTGTTTTCTACTCGATTTTTTCTTTGCAAGTACCCAGGGCGTGGTAAGATCAATATACTTGTTCATCTGGCTGATAAATTCCCAGATGGCTATGAGCGCCTTGTGAAAGGCAAACATTTCCATATTTTTTTCATATTTTCCAATGGCTTGTAATGCATCAGATTCCAGCCCGAGCCCAAGTTCTTCTTCCGTCCGGGTATCGACTTGAGGAACGACCCCTGAAAAATATTTATGCACCATTGTTAGAACCCTGCTAAACAGGTTCCCAAGATCATTTGCAAGATCAGAATTAATACGCTGTACAAATGCCGTTTCACTGAAGTTGGAGTCAAGCCCGAAAACCATATCTCGCATCAGAAAAAATCTGAATGTATCGAGTCCGTAAATGTTTTTCAATTGAAGCGGTTCTATGACATTCCCGATGCTTTTTGACATTTTGGTTTGATCGACATTCCAGTATCCGTGAACATGCAGTTGTTTATATATCGGAATGCCCGCCGCCTTTAATATGATCGGCCAGTAAATGCCATGGGGCTTTAAGATATCTTTGCCCACGATGTGCTGTACAACCGGCCAGAATGTTTTAAATAAATTCCCATCAGGATATCCCAAGGCTGAAATATAATTTAAAAGTGCATCGAACCATACATAGATAACATAGTTTCTATCAAAGGGCAGTGTGATTCCCCATTTGAGTCTTTTTTTGGGGCGGGATATGCATAAATCTTCAAGGGGTTCTTTGAGAAAGGACAGAACTTCGTTTTTATAACGTTTCGGAGTTATAAAATCGGGAGTGTTTTTAATATGATCAATCAGCCAGTCCTGATAACGGCTCATCTTGAAAAAATAGTTGGATTCTTCGATGAGTTCAGGTTCTGTTTCATGATCAGGACATTTGCCGTTAACCAGTTCACGTTCCGTATAAAAACGCTCGCACCCAAAACAGTAAAGGCCTTCATATTCACTGAAATAGATATCCCCTGCATCATAAATCTTTTGCATTATCTGTTCAACAATCGCAACATGGGATGCATCGGTCGTGCGGATAAAATAATCGTACTTGATATTAAGTTCAGGCCAGAGCGTCTTAAAAAGCCCGCTTATCTTATCCACATACTTTCTGGGGCTTAGATTCTCCTTTTTCGCAGCACGCACAATCTTGTCACCGTGTTCATCCGTTCCGGTAAGAAAGAAAGTTTCTACTTGGCGCATGGAGTGAAACCTGCGGGCGATATCTGCAACAATGGTTGTGTACGCATGGCCAAGATGAGGCCTGGCGTTAACATAGTAGATCGGTGTTGTTATATAAAAGGGTTTGGACATTTTTTTTCCTATTTTTTTCCCCTTAAGATTTTATCTAATCCAACTTCTATATCCTGACCATCATCTAATCGAATTGCTATGCGATTGAATATTGTATTATGGCGAACGACCTTGCCGTCACCGTTTTTGGTTTTTATTGTTTCCCCGATTTTTGGGAATTGCGACTTAATTTTTTTGTACATTTCATATTCAAAGGTAAGGCAACACATGAGTCGGCCGCACTGGCCGGAAATTTTTGTGGGGTTTAATGACAATCCTTGTTCTTTTGCCATGCGTATGGAGACCGGGCCAAATTTCTCAATAAATGCCGAACAGCATATTTCGCGTCCGCACCTTCCGATACCGCCACACATCTTGGCCTGATTGCGTATTCCCACCTGTCTCATCTCTATTCTGACACCGAATTTTTTAACAAGCAACTTGACAAGTTCTCGGAAGTCAACTCGACCTTCAGATGTGAAAAAAAATGTCAGTTTGCTTGCGTCAAAGGAGCTTTCAACGGAAAAAAGGTTCATTTTAAGCCCAAGTTCATCGATGCATTTTAGACAATAGGAATGGGCCTGTTTTTCAGTATTAATATTCTTCTCTTTTTGATGAAAATCTTCTTGATTTGCCAGACGAAATACCATTTTTAAAGGCTTGCCTGATCTCCCGGCCGTGGACTCGTCATAGGGTACCGGAAGAACGGCAACCGTTCCGAACGTAAGCCCTTGTTCGGTTTCCACAATCACATGGTCTCCCCGATTAAGTACAAATGCGCCGCTGTCAAAGTCGTAAATCTTGCCGGCAGGCTTAAATCTTATTCCAACTACTTTTTTCATATATCAAAGTTCTTTAATAAATCAGTTTAAAACGATAGGTAAGGTAATTGTACCCTTAATTGTTATAATTTGTCACGGACGAAGCTAATCTTGCATCCTGTATCATGTATAATGAGTCTTAAACTTTTGCAAGTCGCATTATGAGTACTTCTAACGTCAGACGCAAATTAGTGTTTGCCTGAATATTTTTCTGAGCCGATTCAACATCATCAATTTTTGAAATCAGTGAAGTCACTTTCATCTTTTTGGAAGCACGTTGAATTCTGTCCTTTAAGTCCCTGTTGATAATTTTTTCAGGATGATACTTACAGACGACAAGGTCTCTGAACCAAAATTTAATCACTTCAAGAGATTCAGCAAGGATTTCTTTGCGTTTTGACAATTTTTCTGCAAATGCCATGCGTGAACCGATGGACCTTGCCGGTAAAGATTCAACTTCATTTATCAGCCAGATTCTGCGGCTTATCCAATTTACCCTGTTTATGGAATTGATCGTGGAAACGGCTTTGGAGACACTCCCGTTTGCCAGGATCGCTATTATTTTTGCCTCATCCGGATTCGCGCTATACCTTTGTATCAGCAACGATTCAAGATTTTTTCGGGAAACAGGATAAAATCTGATATGCTGGCATCGAGACACAATTGTAGGAAGAAGGTCGGATGTCTGCAAGGCTGTTAGTATCAAAATCGTTCGATCCGGAGGTTCCTCCAGCACCTTGAGGAGGGCATTCCCTGCTGAAGGATTCATGGTCTGGGCATCGGAAATTATGACCACACGTAATCTCGCCTCGTAAGGTTTCATGGCAAGAGTGACGCAAAGCTCACGTATTTGACCAATCCTGATAAAAGGACCCGACGGGTTAAGCAGGATGATATCCGGGTGATTCCCCGATTCGATTTTCCGGCAGGAATTGCAGCGGCCGCATGGTCTAATAGTTGTTATTTGATCAGATGGGATGTTACCGTCAGATCGGATTTTCATCCTTTCTGAAAGGTGCTCCGGTTCCATGGCCTTACAGTTGCACGCCATAGCCAAAGCCATGGCTGCGGTCCGTTTGCCCACTCCTTCAATCCCGATAAAAAGAAGAGCGTGAGGTATGGTCCCATTTTGAAGCAGAGTAGTTAATAGTCGTATCGGCTTTTCTTGGCCTAATATCGACTTAAATCCAAATGTCGATTCATAAACAGACACAAATTTAGCAATTTACCCGTTTTTTTAATTCTTTTCCAGCTTTAAAAAACGGCAGTTTCTTTGGCTTTATGATAACTTTTTCTCCGGTTTTAGGATTTTGACCGGCATAGCTTTTGTGG
>JBARSG010000465.1:0-3456 GCA_049644625.1 Desulfobacterales bacterium
GCAGCCATTGCAAGTCCACCAAAAAATTCCTTAGCGATTGCACCATCATGTATGATTTTGTTGATGTGGATCTTTTGGAAGGAGAAGAACGCAAGGCAATACTGAAAGATGTCAAAAAATTTAACCCTAAATGTTCTTTTCCTACAATTATCATCGGCGATAAAGTGATCGTGGGATTTAAGGAAAATGAGATAAGGGAGGCCCTTGGACTATAATGGAAGTCGAAAACCTCTATGAAATGTTGAAAAAAAATCAGGAGCAAAAAGGATATTACTTTAACAAGGATAGAGAGCGGGTATTTGAACTGCTTGATGCCCTGATTACCAACAAGAAGCGTTACGGCTATATGGCATGCCCCTGCAGACTGGCTTCCGGGAATAAAGAGAATGACAAAGATATAATATGTCCCTGTGTCTACAGGACTCCGGATGTTGAAGAATACGGCAGTTGCTACTGCAACCTTTATGTATCAGAGGAATGGAACCAGGATAAAATTCCCCATGAACATATCCCCGAGCGGAGACCTCCTGAAAAGATTGTGTTCTAATGATTATACCCTGAGACCTTTGCAAAGGTCTCACCCCATGTCTCATGATACACCTGTGTATCACGCTTCTAAAATATGAGACTTTTTTTCAATTTTGTACCATACGTTTTCCCTATAATCATCTTATGTAAATAATTAAACCCTCACCAAATTATATTGTAACCCATTTTTTTTACTTGTTTTTATACAAAATTTCCGCCAGGGTCGATGTTATCCTGGTTTTAATTAATATTTTATAAAATTTGGCATGAATTTTGATTATGTAAAAATCAAATAAACATGAAAGTAAAAGATGTCAAAAGCAGAGGTATCATAATGTTACGTATAATATAGAAAGGAGAAGATTAATGAGTCAAACAGAACAAGATTTATTGGAAGCATTTTCAGGGGAATCACAGGCCAACCGAAAATATCTGGCATTTGCAAAGAAAGCAGATCAGGAAGGCTATCCTCAGGTCGGCACACTCTTCAGGGCGGCAGCAGAAGCCGAAACCGTGCATGCACATGCCCATTTGAGGGCTCTCAAGGCCATTAAAACTACCGCTGAAAACCTTAAAGAAGCCATTGCCGGTGAAACCCATGAATTTAAAAATATGTACCCGCCCATGATCGAAACTGCAAAATCAGAGGGTAATAAAGCGGCGGAGCGCAGCTTCACATATGCCAATGCTGTTGAGAAGGTGCATGCCGACCTTTACCAAAAAGCTCTGGACAATCTGGATAATCCGGAAGAAGTGGAATGTTATTATGTGTGTTCCGTTTGCGGCTATACCTGTGAAAATGAGCCGCCCGAATCGTGCCCGGTTTGCAAAGCCAATATCAAGGCTTTTTTTAGGGTGGAATAAGAGGTGAATAATATGAAATGTCCGGTTTGCGGCTGTATTAAATTTTATGTAAAAGATCCGGTTGATGAATATGAAACCTATGAGTTTGAATGCCCGGATGGTATGATTTGCTTTGATTCTGATGGTAATGATTCTGAGCTACCTGAAATAAGTAAAGAGACCGAGACATATTGTAATAAGTGTGCCTGGCACGACAAATTTAAAACACTAACAAAGAAAGGAGATTAAAAAATGAAAAAGGTATTGGTTGGATACTACAGTAGAACAGGAAATACGGAAAAAATGGCGGAATATATTGCAGAAGGAATCCGTTTTACCGGAAACAACGCTGAATTAAAAAAGATTTCTGAAATAAAAAGCGAAGAAGATTTAAAAGGATACGACGGATTTATTTTCGGCTGTCCCACGTATCATAGAGATTTAACCGCCGGAATGAAAACATTTCTCTTTTTAGCCGAGAAGGCAAATTTGATAGGGAAGATGGGCGGAGCTTTCGGGTCTTATACTCACAGTGGAGAATCTGCAAATATGATCTATGATACCATGCTTCATGTTTTCAAAATGGACATGGTCGATTTGGGTGCATTAGATCTTAAAGAACATGTTCTTGAATCAGATGAAGGGACACGCGCCTGTCAAGATTATGGGAAAGCTATTGGTCAGAAATTTACTGACTAGTAACATGTTGGTTCTTAAAATTTAGTATCATATCCGGATCAACTATTTTTAAACAGGTGCCCAATTTAAAACTGACCACTCGGATTATTTTTTAAATCGTTTTTTTATAGGGCAAAGGAGAAAAATATGAAAGTAACAGTTACGGAAAATTGTATGGGAGACCGGCGGTGCAATGATCTATGTCCCGAGGTTTTCGAGTACGATGAGGACGAACTCAAGTCTATGGTTAAGTTTGAAGAAATTCCCGGAGAATACCAAGCGATTGTAAGGCAGGCTGCAGAAGAATGCGGAGCTCAAGCCATTATAATAGAAGATGATTGATCGAAAAGATATCGCCGGCATGAATGAGATGTAACTTATACAGTGTATCTTATATCTCAGTTGAGCAATTGTCAATTTTGCCGGAGATGCAAGGTAGGGCAAACACATTTGAATCCCAATACAGGGAGAACGCTCCACGACGGCGTGTATCTTTTTCCAACCGACTGAAACTTGTGCTCAAGCACCCGTAAGCCCGAGCCGCGCCGGAGTTATTAAGAACAATTCGTCGCTAAATTATCCCATTGATTTTTTAAGTCATAATTTCATTCGACTCGGGCTAACGCGTGTTAAAGTCCTTCAAACAGTCAGTCGGTTTCCAAGAGATACACGCCGTCGCTACGCTGCACCGAAATCAAATGCGTTTACCCTTAGATGCAAGGTTGCAGGGTGGTTGCAGTAGCTGACTACAGCAACGCACCCTGCAACATGGCAGAACCGGTAAATTTGGCAAGCACAGACCGGTATTCTCACAATCCGACGGCTATCCATGCTGGTACCAGAACTTAAAAATGTGCTTTTCGCCATCAACTATCACCAAACAAATCACACCGTATTTACCGTTTTCTCCAAATGTAAAATTGGCGGCAAAAATTCCATTATAGTTTTTCAGGCCAGTTATTTGTTCCATTCCGTGGGGTCCGATCACTTTCACCTTTCCAACAGCGTTTTTAATGGGATGATTCATGGAATCATGAAACAACTTTACCATAACGTGATGGGTGGCGCTGTTTGGATCTTTCATGTTCATGCTTGCAAGGCTCATAATCTGGAATTCCGCCCGAATATTTTTTTCAATCATTGTATGTTCAAATGTACCGCCCGGGGATGTTTTTTCCATGGCCTTTGACGCGGGCTTTGCGCCTGAGCCATGATTTTTGTGGGGCGCTTCTGCAGCTGTCAGACTGGTCCAACCCCAACTCAGGGCCAGCAACGTTGTTAATAAAGCAATTGTTTTTTTCATGATACTACCTCCTGTTTATAGTTAGTGTCTATCCATAAACGGCATCTTTCGGCCCCCGGCGGCGTTCTCGCTCGTTTTCAATCCTCGAAATAGCGCGCTATGCC
>JBARSG010000466.1:0-1644 GCA_049644625.1 Desulfobacterales bacterium
TGATTCCTGTGTCAAGTTATTTGTACGCCTGGAGTGCCGGGATTACTGCCGCTTTGATTGGCGACTCGATGACAATGGCAAACCAAAGCTGCTGGAAGTGAATCCCAATCCGGGCTGGTGTTGGGATGGACATTTGGCGAAAATGTCATATCTCGCGGGGATGTCCTATGCCGATATGTTGGGGGCTATCCTTGGTTCTGCTGAACGCCGTCTGTACCAAGAAAGAACTGTAATGTATCACTCCAGCGCTTCTTTGTCTTGTCCGTCCAATAGAAATGTATCGGTGCCGACGCAAGAAAAAATCCCTGTCAGCGTACGAGAATAAGCATCAAGGGGCTTCTGAGTCAAATACTAATCGTGGCCTGCTGCTGAGGTAACAAGTATTCTCCTCAATCAAGTGTGGGTGATTGAAATATACCTTAATAGCCAAAATGGCGGCGGGTAGGCTCATCCGTTCGGCAGCATATATGGCAACCAACCGTTATTCAGGAATTAAATCAATATGAATAAAATAAAAGCCAAATGCATCGTTCCAAGTTCCGCTTTTTCTGTACCAAAGTCGAAGATAAAGCAATATGATACTTCAATAAAAAAAGAACCGGAGGTTGGAGATCTAATTTTCGGTGAGATTAGTGAAATTGGCCATCATAAAAGTGTTGAAAGTAGATCAGCTCGATTGCATACAATCAATATTGGTACACTTTCGATTTTCGTTTTTGGTAATCGCTATGCACCTGATCAGTTTGAAGGGCTGGTCCCCAATTCCATTGCAGAGCATGTGGATCTTTTTAGCCAAGGTGGTATTGTTGGTGAGGTTAAAACGCAAAACCAGCTGATCGGTGTCCCCACAAAAGTACGTGTTTTGGGTTATGTTTGCGATACTGAGGGAAAGGTAATCAACACGAGAAATCATGTGCTTTTGCATCCAAAAAACATAATCCGAAAAAACTCTGGTGCAAAAGTAATCCTGTGCATAGGCACCAGTATGAATAGTGGCAAAACTCACGCAGCAGCGGCATGTTGCTATGCACTCTCTTCAATGGGAAAAAACGTGAGGGCAGCGAAAATCACCGGTACTGCCAGCCTGAAAGATATTCTTTTAATGAATGATTGTGGTGCTCAACATATTGCGGACTTTACGTATTTTGGTTATCCGTCAAGTTATTTAATGGAGCCGGAGAAGCTGTTATGGATGTTTCACTCATTTGATATGAAATACGGCAACAATCCAAGAAACTATTTGGTTATTGAGTTTGCAGACGGAATCTTTCAGCGGGAAACTGCGATGTTACTAAAGATGCCGGAGGTGCGTGCCCGTATTCATAAATTGATCTTTTGTGCATCAGATTCGTCTGCAGTTTTCGGTGGCATTCAAGTTCTGAAGGACCAATTTGATCTAGTTCCAGATGCCATATCGGGATTATGTTCAAGCTCGCCTTTGGCAATACGAGAGTTTCAGACATTTTCGGATTTACCTGTTTTAAAAAGCATGGAAAAGGATTCCAGTACTATATTTGAAATCATTAGATAATGCATGCCGAACAAGTCGTTTCTGAGCCCCGCTACCTGAGAACGAAGCGCCCGAGGGGGCGCTTTATTGATTAAAAATGTTATGGTAGGAAGCTCTTCGAGACACTAATGCTC
>JBARSG010000467.1:0-2056 GCA_049644625.1 Desulfobacterales bacterium
ATACATATTTGCCAATAATTGAAAATGATTCTTCAAATCAGCCTTGTTCACCTCAGCTTTATCCGACTCTTCCTCGACTTTGTGCTTAACCATCAATGCATTGAAAAACGCTGGAATCGCTATGCTCAATGTGGCCAACAATCCTATCTTTTCTCGCAAGACTCGAAACCCAACTCGATATTCAGGAGCTAACATCTCCTCCTCCTTTGATAAGCGGCGCGAAGCGCCGCTTATCGCAGAAATCAGAGGCAGCCAGGGCATACACTGACTTCAATAAAAACGGCAGATTTCAATATACAACAAACTGACAAAACCGCCCGGCCCTGGCTGTCACCTGAACTGACAGGTTATGGATTCGTTACTATTGATGAGCCGTATATTCATCCAGCAATCTTCGGATCATTTTTTGATACTGAGTGTTATATTTTTTTGCTTCATTCTTAAAAAAATCAACGCTCGTTTTGCTGAGAGCTATTGTGACCTTCACCGTTTCATCCTTCAGGGCAAGTTCTTCTGGTGAAGGAAGGAAGTCTGAAATGACCTTCACCTTTCCAATAGGCTCATCCGTGTATTTTATTTTCCTTTTCATATATCCTCTTTCCTTTCCTCCAATAACCGGCACCTATTATTCTAATTTTGCTTTTTCGATAAATAAAGCGGACTGTCATAATTCCACCAGCAACTCTACCCAGACAATAATATCGTGCCTCCTTATCGCTATGCTCCAAATCCTCTAAAATGACACGATTTCGATCTAAAAATGCGATTTGCGCCAAGGCAAATGAAACGCCATGCTTTTGCTGGTTTAATTTATCCTTTTTATCATCCCATTCAAAATCAGATCGGTTTTTCATAAAGTTATAATAGGTCAGGAAAGGAATTGTGTCAATATTTATATATGGCGAATTATATGGTTGTTAAGTCCATAACGTTAGAGTTCAGGGGCCGCCGAGCGCAGCGAGGGAACTGGGGCTTGCCCCAGCAGTCCGCTGGAATGACGGGTTAGCAGTTTTTTCCTATTTTATTTTTTACTAATATTATTCACCGTTCATTAATTCAGTTATTGGGTGTCGTCTGTTGACACACTGCTTATTTCTAATTCAAATCGCTTAATCAATTCATCCATCGGTGTTCGGTCGATATTCCAGACGCCATAGAAAGGATGGTCAAGGTCCTCGATAATCCAATAGAGCAGGTACACCGAAAGACTTAAGGTTGATGTCATGAATATATGGGCAAAAAGGGATCTAATACCAACAACAAGAAATGCAGCTCCGAGAGAGACTGACATGAAGAATAGTAGGATTCTCAGACGATGAGGGAGACGCTCATTAGCAAGTGCGATCCTTCGTGTTCGAAGCTTTGCAAGGTCAGATACGCTGGAAATCACTGCAGAGAGAACAGAGCTATCCCTCTCCTCTGTGACATGAAACCTCCCCGTACATCGCATGATCTCGTAAAGCTCTTCAGATGTATCTGAGTTGGTTGGAGTAGAGGGATCTGCCATCTCTTGCCACTCGGTAGTAGCTACCGTCCTGATATATCTGAGAAGTGATGCACGCATATCTTGCAAGGCATCATGTTGACCTGTCTCGAAATAAACGAGGAAATCCCTAACAGACTCAACAGCGTTCAATTCATCTTCAATTGTCTGACTCAGGGAACTATAGCGGTTGAGTACGGTGATTAATAAAAATCCTGCTACGATGGCATAAATAACGCCAAAGACATTAAAAAATGATCCCCACGCAGAAGCATCCTCATAAATCCCTTCATATTGGACGTAAGGCCGCAGAATGGTAACGAGCGAGGCAGATACGATTAACACCGCTAAAAGCGGGAGACTTATTTTCAGTGCTTTTGTTCTGGACAACATTTTAAGTTCCTAAAAATAGTCCGCCTATTTCCTTGTTGTAAACTGCTAACATTAATATTATGTAGGATCGCCTTTTGAGTACTCCGTTCTTTATTGAGACACTTTTAAAAAAAAACAACTAAGAATTTAACTCCTTACAGATATCTTGATAATCATCTAAAAGGCACCTCCCAATCGCAA
>JBARSG010000468.1:0-11710 GCA_049644625.1 Desulfobacterales bacterium
GGTTGTGGGTGTTATCACGGGCAGGGCGTTATACAGCGGGAGTCTGAGTCTTAAAGAGGCCATTGAAATTGCAAAATAACAGAATTTAGGTGTCAAGCATAACTAATTGAATCGATTTAAATACCAATAAAATTTCTTGACAAAATTAACTTTAATAATTATATTTTGAGATTAAATTTAAAAGTTTATGATTATTAAAGCTTAATTTTTGATGGAACTTATCTATAAAATAGATACAGATCTTCAATTATATCAACTTAAGCACATACGTATATGTGCAAAACTTCATTCCATTTACGATCCTTCCGTTATTGTCAGTCTTTCCGGTTTCATAGCGATGGAGGTTGGTCTTTTTGACAATTTATATTCCTGAAGATAAGGTTTCAGAAATTAAGAATACGGCCGATATCGTTGAAGTCGTTTCGGAAGTTGTGCTTCTGAAAAAGACCGGGAAGAACTACGTTGGCCTTTGCCCGTTCCACTCGGAAAAAACCCCATCTTTTACAGTTAGCCCGGAAAAACAGATATTCTATTGCTTCGGGTGTGCTGCAGGTGGGAATGTTTTTAGTTTTCTTATGAAACACGATGGCATTTCTTTTCCTGATGCTGCCAAAATGCTTGCCGTACGATATGGAATCGATATCCCAAACAATACACTGTCTCCGGAGCAAAAACGGCGAATGAGCCAAAGGGAAAGTCTTTTTGCCGTGAACAGACAGGCCATGGAGTTTTTTCGTAAGCAATTTCTTGATGCTATTTCAGGAAAACAAGCAATGGGATATGTTAAGAAACGGGGAATAAACAAAGAGATATTCGACAATTTTAAACTGGGATATGCACCCAAAGGTTGGGATAATCTATTACTCTTTTTTAAAAAAAAGAATATTTCTCTTGATCTTGTTGAAAAGGCCGGCCTGATTGTTTCAAGAAAAGAAAAGAGCGGTTTTTACGATCGTTTCAGAGATCGTTTAATATTTCCGATCTTTGATTTAAACATGCAGGCGATCGGTTTTGGCGGACGGGTAATGGATGATTCCCTGCCAAAATACCTTAATTCTCCGGAAACACCGGTATATAACAAAAGTCGTTCTTTATACGGTTTGCACTTGGCAAAAAAGAAATGCAGGGAGGATGAAAGGGTTTACATCGTCGAGGGATATTTTGATCTATTAGCACTTCATCAGCATGGTCTTCAGAATTCAGTTGCAACTTTAGGCACATCCCTTACCCCCGAACATGTTCAGCTTCTTAAGGGTTTTGTCGGAAAAGATGGCAGGGTAATACTTGTGTTTGATTCAGACGATGCAGGTATCAAAGCGTCTCAGAGAAGCATAGAGGTATTTGACAAAGCCTATATTAATGCTCAAATTGTTATTTTACCTGATGGATATGATCCGGATTCATATCTATTCGAATTCGGGGTTGAATCCTTTCTGGAACTCGTCTCCAGAGCCAAGGGTATCATCCCCTTTCTCATGGATTCTGCCGTGAAAAAGCACGGACTTTCCATTGAAGGAAAAATTCGTGTGATTTCAGAGATGACAGAGCCTCTGGGATCTATTAGTGATAATGTACTAAGATCATTGTATATCAAAGAACTCGCTGAGTGTATAAACATTGATGAATTTGCTGTTCTTGAAAAGATCAGGAAAATATCGCTTCGAAATAGAGATAGAGATAAAAGGCCAACTTGGCCAAACACTGGTTTTGGCCTCGGCTGGCACAAAACAAGTGTTCCGGATAAGGTTCAAGAAAAAGCCTTTCAAGGCAAATGGGACAAACTGGAGCGCCAGATCATAGCAATGATGCTTCAGTTTCCTCAAATTTTCTCTGAAATAAGTGAGCGTAATATACTCGATCTTTTTGAAAATAATGCCTTAAAATCGATTGGGCAATTGCTTTTGAAGCACAAAGATGAATCAGAAATGCAATTATCCGATATTATAAATTTAATTGAAAAAAAAGAACAAAGAAACATTGTTGCCTCTCTGGCAATTGAGGAAAATATATGGGATCATGACGCATGTATTGGCATTATCACCCGATTTGAGTCTATCCGAAGGAAAAATGAAAAGAAATTATTAGAAAAAATAAAGGCGGCGGAAAAGGACAACGACCTTGAGTTGCTTGTAAAATTATTGAATCAAAAACAAAAAATGGCGCTATTAACTGAAAAAAAGAAAATGGCACTGTTAAAATAATAAGAAGAAACGACCGGAGTCTGCAGGAGGCTAAAGTTTATGGCAAAGAAATCTGCTAATAATCGGAAAAAAACAAAAAAGATTCCCAAAAAGACTCTTGAAAAGTTGATTTCCAAAGGAAAACAGCAGGGGTTTTTAACTTATGATGAAATTAATAAGGCGCTTCCAGATGATATGCTTTCTGAACAGATTGATGAAACCCTGATTATGTTTGATGATCATGATATTGAAATAATAGACGAAAAAAAGAACAAGTTGCCGACCAAAGTAAAAAAGGTCAAAATTTTTGACACTTCTGTTTCTGATTATGGTTCCGTAACCGACCCTGTTAAAATGTATTTGCGAGAGATGGGCTTGGTGACCCTTTTGAGTCGAGAGGGAGAGGTTGTTATCGCAAAGGAGATAGAAGCCGGTGAACAGGAAATTTTAAAAGCACTGATAGATACGACCATAGGGGTAGAATGCATTTTAGAACTCGGGAGAAAGATAGAAAACGGCGAGTTGCGCCCCAGGCGGGTTTTAAGGGATGTACGGGAGATTGAAGAGGGGGGGGATGCATATGTTGAGGAAGCGATTCAGATCGAAAATTATTTAAGTACCGTACATTTAATTAAAGCTATTGATGATGAAAACAGAACATACAGGGAAAAACTTTTTTCTTCTGATCTGGACCTCGATGAAAAGCGTCGTATAAGAAGGTGTATCTCTCGCAGGAATAAAAAAATTTTCGATTTGCTTAAAGATTGGCGTTTTGAAATAGGCGTTTTAGATAAAATCGATAAGCTTATCCGGGAGCAGATCGAATGGATGGATTCCATGAATCGAATGATTTTGATGTGTGCGGATACAGTTAATGCATCAATCACAGAGATTCGTTCCAACCTTAAAACAAAGAGTAAGTTTGTCAAATGGCTCAGTTCCCGTTGTGATCTATCCAAAGATAAAATCGTTGTACTGTTTGAAGACCTGAAAAATATTCAGAATCAGCTTGCTGGAAGGGAATATGCCATTAAAGCAAAAAACAGGGCATTAAAAAGAATTGTGTCTAATATTGAAGAAGGGCGTTTTAGAGCAAAACTCGCCAAAAGTGAGCTGACCAAGGCCAATTTACGCCTGGTGGTCAGTATTGCAAAAAAATATACCAACAGAGGTCTCCAGTTTTTGGATTTGATCCAAGAAGGGAATGTCGGTCTTATGAAAGCCGTCGACAAATTCGAATATCGCCGCGGCTATAAATTCAGTACATATGCCACATGGTGGATAAGACAGGCCATAACACGGGCAATCGCTGATCAAGCAAGAACCATCCGGATTCCGGTCCATATGATTGAAACAATAAACAAGCTTATTCGCACATCCAGGTACCTTGTACAGGAGCTTGGACGAGAGCCCACTCCTGAAGAGATCGCGGAAAAAATGGAAATCCATCTATTCAAAGTGCGTAAGGTTTTAAAGATTGCAAGAGAACCCATATCGCTGGAGACGCCTATCGGTGAGGAAGAGGATAGCCATCTCGGTGATTTCATAGAAGATAAAAAGTTCATGTTGCCTTCGGATGCTGCTGTAAGTCTGAACCTTGCCGAACAGACGAGAAAGGTCCTTGCAACATTGACCCCGCGTGAGGAAAAAGTACTGCGCATGCGGTTCGGTATTGGTGAAAAGGCGGACCATACTCTAGAAGAGGTGGGACAGGATTTTGCAGTGACCCGTGAAAGGATCAGACAGATAGAAGCCAAAGCTCTGAGAAAACTTAGACATCCTACCAGAAGTCGGAAACTGAAAAGTTTTATTGAGAACATAGAGCAAACATAGCTTGACAAAACAATTTTCTGAAGTTAGATAATTTATTTTTAGGTTGGCCTGTGGGCCCATAGCTCAGCTGGCAGAGCCACCGGCTCATAACCGGTCGGTCCCTGGTTCGATTCCAGGTGGGCCCACCATTTTTATTGTGGATTTTTTTTAAGCCCCTATTTTTTCCCCTTACGATGATTGAATAATAAAATGACATGATTCTATGCCTACTTTTCGGTATTGTTAATGAAACTCGCGGGCTAAAAATGCAAAAAATCGAGGCGTGGTTATAGAAAATAACTACGCTTTTTTTGTTGATTAAAAGTTGAACCAAAAAATATTTGCCACAAAGTCACAAAGTCACAAAGGATAAATTTATTAATCTTTCTTCGCCTGCCCTGTTAAATATTGAAAAACCAGGATCGATTTTTGTTAAAAAGTACCATCGAATATCTATAGTAAGCGAAATTTAGAACTATTTAACAGGGTGAACCTTGGTGTCTTAGTGGCAATGAAAATTGTAGAGTGATTTTATGGAAGCAAAAATTTTTGATATCATCAAGGCAATGGAGACAATTGCACCCACCTGGCTCGCAGAAGAATGGGATAATGTCGGACTGCAGGTTGGGCAAAAGGACTGGCCGGTTCGAAAGATCTGGATTTCCCTGGACCCTGGCCCGGATGTCGTCAATGATGCCTGCAGAAATGATGTTGACCTTTTAATTACGCACCACCCTCTTATATTTCATCCTTTAAGGTCTATCGATTTAAATACGGCTGTCGGCGCCATAATTCAAAAGGCAATCCGGCACCATATGGCTATATTTTCAGCCCATACCAACCTTGACAATGCAATTGATGGGTTGAACGATGTACTTGCACAACGGATTGGGATTAACAATTTGAAAGTGCTCGGGAAAGTCAGCGCCACAGAAAATTATAAACTGGTATTATATGTACCTGTGGCATATGAACAACAGATTCTAAGTTCGATTTTTGAAACAAAAGCCGGTGAAATTGGTTCGTATACCTGCTGTTCGTTCAGGAACAAAGGTACAGGTACATATAGACCGGGATTTTCATCAAAGCCGTTTGCCGGTAAAGTTGATGAAATTACCCATGCCGATGAAATCAGAATCGAAACAATTGTACGAAAGAGTGACCTAAACAGTGTTATCGAACATGTTAGGAAAATTCATCCTTATGAAACGATGGCATATGATATATATCCACTGCTAAAAAATGAAGACCGGCAAGGTTCCGGCCGCATCGGAGATCTTGGTGAAAGCACAGAACTTATATCCTTTGCGCGGTCAATTAAAGAAAAATTGGGGCTTAACTCAGTAAAAATCGCAGGAAATCCTGATTTAACTGTAAACACGGCAGCAGTCTGCACGGGAAGCGGTTCAAGCCTGATGAACAATTTTATTTCATCCGGAGCCCAGGTTTATATCAGCGGAGATTTGCGGTATCACGATGCCAGAGCTGTAGAAGCAGCAAATTTGGGTCTTATCGATATCGGGCACTTTGCTTCAGAGCATTTGATTGTCGACGTGCTTGCGGATCGACTTAAAAAAGTTTTGTCTAAACACGAAATTTATGTAAAAGTTGAGGCATATGGACTTGAAAATGACCCGTTTATAGTATTATAATTCAATAATGGAACTCAGGTGCTTCAAACTTTAGTTCACTTTAGTCACTTTTCCGGATTGTCCGGATTGGGTATTGGGCAATATGAAAGAACAAATTTATATACTTGTTAAGCTGCAGGGAATCGAGACAGAAGCCGGGAACATCAAATCAATACTTAATAACGCACACAGGAAACTTGAAACTCTGGATGCCGGTCTGATGGAGTTTGAACGAACCGTAGAAGAACAAGAGTCTATTATCGAAGAGTTGAAGAAAAAGTATCGAGGCTATGAATCTGATGCGCGGATAAATCTTGACAGGGAAAAAAAGACTCAGGCAAAGCTTAGATCTGTGAAGACAAACAGAGAATATCAATCGTTATTAAAGGAAATCGAAGGGGAAAAGGCTAAAAATTCCGAAATTGAAGATAAGATGATAGAGTGCCTGGATCGTATGGATGAGACTGAGAAAATCATCGCAATGAAAAAGGATGAATATTTACAGCTTTCCGATAGCGTGATGAGTGAAAAAGAGATCATAAAACAGGAATCGGAACAGGCGAGGATAAAGCTTTCGAAACTTGATAAAGACCGGGAGGAAGTTTCCTGTACCATCGATCCGGAATTACTGAAAAAGTACTTAATGATAAAGAAACAAAACTCGGGAGGACTTGCGGTGGTACCGGTAAAGGATGCTTTATGTCATGGATGTAATGTGAATCTTCCTCCCCAGCTGTACAATGAACTTTTTCATGGCGATAGCTTGAAATTTTGTCCCAATTGCCAGAGGATTATATACTTGAAAGACTCATAATTTCATATTTGAGATTTAATTGACTTTGGCGCTTGGAATTTGTGATTTTAAAAAATTTGTGAACGGTTGTACGAATGACGTATAAATACGGTCCGAGCAGAACAGATGGTCGCTGGATCATTGAAAAATCCAGAGGAAAGTCCGAACACCATAGGGCAGGGTGCTCCATAACGTGGAGTCGCGGCGACGTGAAGGAAAGTGCAACAGAAAATATACCGCCCCGCGTTTAAGCGGGGTAAGGGTGAAAAGGTGCGGTAAGAGCGCACCAGTTCCCTGGGTGACCGGGGAAGCTTTGTAAACCCCACCCGGTGCAAGACCAAATAGGGGAGCGTTTGAGAGCGGCCCGTTCAAGCTCCCGGGTAGGTCGCAAGAGGTGCCCGGCAACCGGCATCCATAGATGAATGACCGTTATCCAGTCCGGGGCAACCCGCATTGGACACAGAATTCGGCTTATTGGCTGCTCGGACCGTACATAA
Organism: Desulfobacterales bacterium; assembly: GCA_049644625.1. Taxonomy (GTDB): domain Bacteria; phylum Desulfobacterota; class Desulfobacteria; order Desulfobacterales; family UBA11574; genus S5133MH16. The sequence goes on from JBARSG010000468.1 coordinate 6,914, forward strand.
ACTTGTAACCGTTCACAGAGTAATTGAGTTAGTGGAAATTCCAAATAACAAAACCCAAAAAACAAACAAATCACAATGACCGAAATTCAAAATTCCAAACCTTATGATCTTGAAGAAAGATAAGCGAATTGAAAAAGATATTTTCATCAATACTGTAAAAATCTGAATAGGTTAGGTCATTAGTATTTGAGATTTGTTTGGAATTTGATGTTTGAGATTTGGGATTTATTTGTAATTTGGTACTTGGAATTTGTGATTTAATTGATTTTTTGTAATAGTAGTTTGTGATTTAAAAAAATCCTTGAATGATTACATAATTTTTTCATCTTTAACAAGTATCCAGTTTTTATAAGGTGATGCATATGCTTCAGATAGAAGAACTCAAGGTCGAGGTCGGCGGAAAAATCATATTAAATAACGTTAACATGGAAATACCCGAAGGGCAAACCCACATACTTTTCGGACCCAATGGATCCGGAAAGACCAGCTTGATGATGACCATTATGGGATTTTCCGGATATAACGTGACCCATGGAAAGATTGCGTTTAAAGGTGAAGACATCACCGGAATGCCAATAAATGAGCGTGCTCGACTCGGTATCGGCGTTTCGTTTCAGAGACCTCCGACCATTAACGGTTTAACCACCAGAAATATTGTTGAAATCTGTGATGTAAATCGTTCGGTAGATGTTGATGAACTGGCAAAAGAACTTAATTTTACCGATCTTCTTGACAGAGATGTAAACCGAGATTTTTCAGGGGGAGAGATAAAACGTTCCGAACTGCTTCAGCTTATGGCACAACAGCCGGACCTTGTTCTTCTTGATGAGCCCGAATCAGGAGTTGACCTGGAAAGCATTGTTGTTATCGGTGATACAATCAATTCACTTTTGGGCAGGCAAATCAGATGCCCCCGGGAAAGACCTCACAAAAATATCATTGAGGGCCAGAAAAAATCCGCACTTGTTATTACCCATACCGGGCATATACTTGATTATATCACGGCAGACAGAGGTCAGGTTCTCTATAACGGAATTTTATGCTGTTCGAGAAACGCCAGAGAGATCCTAAAGTGGATCAGAGAATACGGATATGAGGAGTGCGTCAGATGCTCAAACGAGATAACGTCTTGGATATAAATATTGAAAACTACAACGTTGACGCAAAAGATCATGCCTATGTTGAAAAGTTATCACAAATTGAATCAACAGATGCCAAGCGGCTTTTAGACGTTGGTGTGGATATTGATGAAAATGCTCGTATAGGCACCTTTATTCAGAAAGACAAGTCCGTGATACACTGCAAAACCAGGCAGGATGGTATCGAGGTCATGGGAATATCCCAGGCCAGGGAAAAACACGGCTGGCTTTCAGATTATATGTGGAAAAACATATCTCCGGATACCGATAAATTTACCCTACAGGCCAACAAAAATTCACATGAAGGTTACTTTATTCACGCCCTTGCCGGTGTTAAAACAAAGCATCCTGTCCAATCATGTCTGTATATTGCAAAAGAAGGATTTTCACAAAATGTTCACAACATCGTGGTTGCCGAGGAAGACTCGGAACTCCATATCATTACAGGGTGTGCAACCGCTCCTCACCTGGTATCAGGCCTGCATATAGGAGTTTCTGAATTTTATGTAAAAAGAGGCGCCAAGCTTACTTTTACCATGATTCATGACTGGGGGAAAAAGATCAATGTTCGACCCAGAACTGTAATCCGGGTTGAGGAAGGCGGAACAATCATCTCTAACTATATTTCTTTAAAACCGGTCGGGTCTCTTCAGATGTTTCCGACCACACATTTGAACGGAAAGGGGGCAGTTGCGCGGTTTAACAGCATTCTTGTGGCAGGACCGGGAAGTTTTCTGGATGTGGGATCACGGATTGTGTTGAATGCTCCTGACACCCGCGCTGAGATAATAACGCGCGGAATTTCATCAGGAGGATCAATCATTGCCCGTGGTGATCTTGTGGGCAAAGTTGCCGGTATTAAAGCACACCTGGAGTGTAACGGTTTGATATTAAATGACGGGCTGATGCAGGCTATTCCGGAGCTTTCCGGATACGTTCCCGGCGTGGAAATGTCTCACGAAGCTGCTGTGGGTAAAATCGATCAGCAGGAAATAGAGTATCTAATGGCAAGGGGGCTTGATGAAGAAGAAGCAATATCTACAATTGTGCGAGGGTTTTTAAATGTAGACATTGAAGGATTGCCCACTGATCTGAAAAAGAAACTGGACGAGACGATTTCTGAAATCCAGAAGGAAATGATGTAGACAATGAAATTTCAGAAAACTGTTTGCGATATTTCTTTTGAAGAGAAAGTTAGAATATTTTCTCATGATTATTTGAAAGCTTGTATCTATATTTCAAATTTTGATTCTTCCCGATATCTTTTTACCAAGAAGCTCTTTTCGGAGCTGATCGCAACTTCCCAGGTTCTAGAAGACTTCCTTGATTTTCATGGTGCCAAAAACAACAAGGAATGGTTTTTTTACAGGGAGCTTACCGCTGCGGTCAGGCATCTAAGCCTTGGAGGCTACTCGCAGACACATATTTTAAATCGTCTCGATTTCTATGGTCTCCCGGATACTGAGACTTTCGAAAAGGAAGGCACTTCTACACTTTACTTTATAAGAAAGACTATAATGAACTTGGCCCCGATTATATTGAATGAAGCCCGCCGGCTTAATATCCCCATACCTGACGAGAGTTATGATATGGCTGAATTCCCCGGTATTATAACCGGCGAGATCCTCGATTTTAATATCGATGATACGGATAAAGACCAGCAGAAGAAGCATATCGTTAAAATCGCAAGTGAATTTTTAAGCATCGCTGCAAGTTTTGATCAGCTCAAATTTTACGAGCCATATGATTTGGAAGAGATATTGAAGATTGTACCGGAAAAGGTCAATGAAGTGAATATGAGGCGTTTTGAAATGCTTGTGCATAACCTTCAATCTTCTTTTGATACATATGTGATCCACGGCGGATACCGCTTTGGCAACCGGAAGCTCAAAGATTTACGGGGTTATTTTTCGGTTGTTTTTCACCTTCTTCAAATGATCGGAAGGCTGTTGCATTTTTATGAGCGGCATCTTCACAAAGCAGGATATAAAAACATTTACAAAAAGGTTCAGGATCGATTATCCGCCGTGATTGATCCGGAAGAGCTCCTTGACCGCACCATTAATTACGGATTCTACTATGTCTGCCACTTTCTAACAACCGGCAAAGAACTGGCCCGGGAGATACTCAATGAAAATATTGAGCGTTCTTCCATTATGGTAGGCGTTCCTGTAAAGCTTGGCTTTCACAGCAGACCCAGCCTTTTAGTGGCTAAAATCGTTCAGAACTACGGAGGGCAGGTGGAACTCTGTGTCGGACAAGACCGGTTTGATGCCAGCAGTGTACTAGATATTCAATGGGCAGGGGGCAAGATACAGAAAGAAAACATTGCCGAAGTTACTTTTGAAGGGGATACCCGGGCATTAAAGGATATTGAAATTCTTGCAAGTGTCAATTACGGTGAAGATACAATGGGCAAAGGGATTCCTCTTCCTAAAGAGCTGAAATACCTGAAGTAGCAAAATTGCAAGAATTCCTTAATAGTCAATCTTAAATCGAAAATATTCAATTCTTCGCAATAAAGAAATTATACTATTTAAGATTATTTAGCATAACAAACACAAAACTTAAAAAATAAGCACCTAATATGGTTTCTGCAATTATTGTTGCTGCCGGCAAAGGTATCCGTATGAATGATCCAACCCGCAAGCAGTACCTGGACCTTGCGGGCCGACCGATTCTGGCTCACTCGGTAATGGTATTTGATACATGTGAGCTGATAGATAAAATTTTTCTTGTTGTCCCCAAAGAAGATATCGAATATTGCCGAAAAAACATAGTCCCGTTGATGGAACTTAAAAACGGGCTTAATCTTGTGCCTGGTGGTGAACAAAGACAGAATTCAGTATATAACGGACTTCAAGCCATAGATAAAAAGACCGACACGGTGGTTATTCATGACGGCGTGCGTCCTTTTATTCAACCCGATGAACTGGAATCGTGTATACTCGGCGCAAGAAAATTCGGTGCATGTATCCTTGGTATACCTGCAGGCGATACCATTAAGTATGTCGGCAAATCGGGTTTTATTGAGAAAACACTTGCAAGAGACAGCATTTGGCTTGCGCAGACCCCGCAGGCGTTTAAATATGAATTGATCATAAGCGCCTACAAAACTGCACGGCGTGATGGATATACCGGTTCTGACGATTCAGTGCTTGTGGAACGGCTGGGGAAAGACGTAAGAATTATTAACGGCAGCAAAAACAATATAAAGATTACTGTCCGGGAAGATCTGATTGTTGCACGAGCTATTTCGCGGATTTTGCGAGTGAGGTGTCAACCAAAGATGGGCTGAAGCTGAGATGTAAAAATGTGAAGTTATTTTTGCGCGAGCCCTAAGGTTTAAATTGACAGTTCGATGAAATGAGCTTATTACAGGTACATTGAAGCGGCGGGTTCGGGTTATTATTTTATTGATAAAATATAATGGAAATGATAAGTTACTGACACTTGAGACTTAAAACCTAAAGCGGGATGAATTTCCCCCTCAAGATTTCATGAATATAGAGAGGAAACTGTTTTGGCGTTGATAAATTCGGATAAAAAGGAGGTTGAAGTAAAATTAGTCTATTATGGTCCTGGGCGTGCTGGAAAAACAAGCAATTTGGAACATATTTATAAAAAATTCAAAAACCGCATCAAAGGGGAGTTGGCT